>CADCUU010000187.1 GCA_902805995.1 uncultured Rubellimicrobium sp. | reverse complement strand
CCCCGCCGCGCCAATGAACATCACCACCACCACCTCATCGAACGACGTGATGAAGGCGAAGAGCGCCCCCGACACCACGCCCGGCAGGATCAGCGGCATCTGCACCTTCCAGAAGGTGCGCAACGGGTTCGCGCCCAGCGAGGCCGCCGCCCGCGTCAGCGATCGGTCGAACCCCACCAGCGTCGCTGTCACCGTGATGATGACGAAGGGAATCCCTAACGCCGCATGCGCCAGCACCACGCCCCAATAGGTGCCCTGCAGCCCGATGCGCGAATAGAAGAAGTACATCCCCGCTGCCGAGATGATCAGCGGCACGATCATGGGCGAGATCAGGATCGCCATGATCGTCCCCTTGAACGGCACATGGGCCTGCGACAGCCCCACCGCCGCGAGCGTCCCCAGCTCCACCGCGATCAGCGTCGCCATGGGGGCGATCTTGATCGAGTTCCAGAGCGGGACCTGCCAGTCGATGTTGGTGAAGAAGTCCTCGTAGTGCTTGGTCGAATACCCCGCTGGGTCGAGCCGCAGCATCTCGGGCGTGAAGGTGAAGAAGTCTTGCGCGTTGAACGAGAGCGGGATAATCACCAGGATCGGCGCGATCAGGTAGAACAGGATCAGCCCGCACAGGATGCGGAAGGCGTAATGCCAGACGCGCTGGCCGGTCGAGACGTAGGCGGGAAGCGCCATCCTTCAGCCCCCCAGCTTCACGTTGTCGATCCCCACCAGCCGGTCGTAGGCCCAGTAGAGCAGCAGCACAGCCGCGAGAAGGATCGCCCCCAGCGCCGCCGCCAGCCCCCAGTTGAGCGAGGAGGAGATGTGGTAAGCGATGCGGTTCGAGATGAACACGCCCTTATTGCCGCCCACTAGCTCGGGCGTGATGTAGTAGCCGATCGACAGGATGAAGACGAGGATCGACCCCGCCCCGATCCCCGGAACCGACTGCGGGAAGTAGACCCGCCAGAACGCGGTCCAGTCATTTGCGCCAAGGCTCTTGGCGGCGCGGACAAAGGACGGCGGGATGCCCTTCATCACCGAATACATCGGCAGAATCATGAAGGGCAGCAGAATATGGGTCATGGCGATGATCGTGCCGGTCTGATTGTTGATCATCACGAGCCGGTTCGCGTTGTCCACGATCCCCGCCCAGACCAGGATGTCGTTGATGACGCCCTGCTGCTGGAGGAGCACCTTCCAGGCCGAGGTCCGAACGAGCAGCGACGTCCAGAACGGCAGCAGCACTAGGATCATCAGGAGGTTCGACGTCCGCGCCGGCAAAGACGCCAGCAGGTACGCGATGGGATAGCCCAGCAGGATGCAGCTTGCCATGATGGCAAGGGACATCAGGATGGTGCGCACGAAGAGTGTAACGTAGATGCGGTCATCGTCGGGCCGGACGCTGACGCCATTTGCATCCATCTGAAGATCCACGGCATTCAGGTAGTAGCCGGCGGTGTAGGCCGGCGCATAGAGCCGAAGGACCGACCAGGTCGAGGCATCCCCCCAGGCGCTGTCGGACTCGGAGAACAGGTCGCGGAAGGCCACAGTCGGCACGGTCCCGTCAGACACGGCGACGGATAGGGCTGCGAGACGCTCGGCGCTGCTCGAATCGAAGGCGGACAGATTCGGGTTGGCCTGCAGGTCCTCGGACAGGGCGACATGGACGAGGTGCCAGGGCTCCTCCTCGGCGGGGCTGTCGCCCTTTTCCCGCATCACGCGGGCGAAGTCGGCATAGGCCTCAGCCGTGAGAGGCAGCGCGGAGGCGGCCGCGGGCGCGATCTGGAACGGGGGCTCAGGGCCCTCCTCGCCCGCCTCGATCCAGGCGTCGCGCGCAGTGATCCAAGCGGGGTCCGCCAGCAGGGCGAGCCAAGTCTCGGGCTCTTCCCAAGCGGGGTCGAGGCCGGTGGCGGCCTCGGTCACTGCCTCGCCCATGTCCTCCACGTCGCGCCCCGTCCCGCGCAGCAGCGAGGACAGGCCAGAGGCCTCGTAGTTGAGGCGGGAGCCGAGCTGGGTATGAACCTTGCGCTCCACCGCCACCATCATGTCCGACGCGAGCGCCCGGAACACGGGCTCGCCCGGGACTTCGGACGTGTCCTGCTCCAGCGCCTGGACGGTGCGCGGCAGGGTGTCGGCGACGATCCGGTTCTCCACGGACCGGAACAGCATGTCCCCGATGGGCAGGACGAAGGTCACCAGGATGAACAGCAGGAGCGGCGCAATCAGCAGCAGCGCCCGCAGCTTCTGACGGCGAAGGCTGCGTGCAAGACTCGCGGCAAGAGGGGTTCCGTCGGCGGCCAGCATGGGGCCGGCAACGGCTGGTCTCGCCCCGCGTCCCTGGGGCATCGCCCCTGTCACAGTCACATCCGCCATGCCGCTTCCCTTCTAAAGGTCGGCGGAGTCCCGAGGGACCCCGCCGGTTCGTCTCACTGGGCGAGCCAGTTCTGGAACGTGGCCTCGACCTCGTCCTGGTTGTCCGACCACCACTCGATGTCGTTCACGAGGTAGCGGGTCATGTTCTCCGGGTTCGTCGGCATGTGGGGTGCCATCTCGATGCCGAGCGTGGCATGGGTGGAGACGAGCGGCTGGGAGGACGCGCGGGCAGGACCGTAAGCGATGTACTTCGCCTGGTCGGCGAGGCGCTGCGTGTCCGAGGAGAAGCGCAGGAAGTGCATCACGCGGTTCATGCGCGCTTCGTCGAGCCCGGCGGGCACGATCCAGCCGTCGTAGTCGAAGACCTGGGCGTCCCAGAGCATCTCCACCGGCTGGGCCTGCTCGGCGATGACCGAGAACAGGCGGCCGTTGTAGGTGGAGCCCATGACGACTTCCTTGTCGGCCAGGAGCTGGGGCGTTTCGGCCCCGGCGGTCCACCAGATCACGCTGTCCTTGATCGTGTCGAGCTTGGCGAGCGCACGCTCCACGCCGCCTTCCTCGTCGAGGACGGTGTAGACATCCTCGATCGCGACGCCGTCGCAGATCAGCGCCCATTCGAGGTTCTTCTTGGGCGAGGCCTGCATCGACCGCATCCCCGGGAATTCCTCGGTATTGAACACGTCGCAGATGTCGTCGGGGGTAGCGCCGTTCCACTCGGCCACGTCGGTGCGGTAGCCGAAGGTGGTCGAGAAGACGATCTGCGGGATGTAGCAGTCGTTCACGACCGACTCGGCGAAGTCCTCGGAGGCCGGGGTCCCGTCGGGCGCGGGCGTCAGCGCCTCGTCGATGTCGATCTCGACCGCGAGGCCCTCATCGCAGGCGCGCTGGGCGTCGGGCCCTTCCACGTCCACGAGGTCGAAGGGCATGTTGCCGGCTTCCTGCGCGGCGCGCAGCTTCGCCACTGCCTCGTTGGAGGATTCGTCCCAGGTCACGGTGATGCCGGTCTGGGCGACGTAGGGCTCTACATAGGCCTTGAGCTGCGACTCCTGGTAGGCGCCGCCCCAAGACATGATGACCATGGAGTCCGAGCAGTTCTCGCAGGCGGGAAGCTCCTCGGCCGCCGCGTCCTGGGCAAAGGCCGCGCCGGTCATGGGCAGCAGCGCCAGCGCCGCCGATCCCATCAGTTTCGTGATCTTCATTATTGGTCTCCCGGTTGGTGTTCTTGGTCTTGTCACGCCACGCCGTAGGCGCGGCGCTCAGGCTCAGGCCGCATCGAGAGCGCGGCAATCCTCGGGCAGCCAGCCGATCTCGATCTCCTGACCGGGCTGGAGGCGCGTCTGGTCGGGCGCGTTGCGCGACTTGATGATGAAATCGTCGTTCCCCGCGACCGACAGGCGCGTGCGGAACATGTCGCCCATGTAGATGAACTCCTCGACGCGCGCCTTCAGCGTATGCGCATCGGGCCGGAGCCGCGCCTTGCTGAATTCCACCCGCTCGGGCCGGATCGATACGCGGGTTCGCTCGCCGACGCGGGACACGTTCACGGGCTTGGCGTCGATTTCGTCGCCCGAGTCGAGCCGCACAAGGCAGCGGCCATTCGCGATCTGGGTCACCACGCCTTCCATGGCGTTGTTCTCACCGATGAACTGCGCGACGAAGCTGTTGAGCGGCGCCTCGTAAAGCTCGTCCGGCGGGGCGAGCTGCTGGATCACGCCGTCGTTGAATACCGCGACCCGGTCCGACATCGTCAACGCCTCGGTCTGGTCGTGGGTCACATAGACCACCGTGATGCCAAGATTGTCCGAGATGTGCTTGATCTCGAACTGCATATGCTCGCGGAGCTGCTTGTCGAGGGCGCCCAACGGCTCATCCATCAGCACAAGCTCGGGCTCGAACACCAGCGCCCGGGCCAGGGCCACTCGCTGCTGCTGGCCGCCCGAAAGCTGCGCGGGGCGGCGGTTCGCGAACTTGCCCATCTGCACCATGTCGAGCGCGCGCTTGACCTTGGCCTCCTTGTCGGCCTTGGTCATCCCCCGCACATCTAGCGGGAAAGCGAGGTTCTCGGCCACGCTCATATGCGGGAACAGCGCGTAGTTCTGGAAGACCATGCCGATGCCGCGCTTGTGCGGCGGCACGTCGTTGATGTTGCGCCCGTTCAGCCGGATCTCACCATGCGTCGCCGTCTCGAAGCCCGCAAGCATCATCAGGCAAGTCGTCTTGCCGGAGCCCGACGGCCCCAGCATCGTCAGGAATTCGCCCTTGGGGATCGCGAGGTTCAGGTCCTTCACGACCAGCGTCTGGCCGTCATAGCTCTTCTGCACGCGATCGAACTGGACGAAAGCGCCTTCGTTCTGAGCTGCGACCAAACTTCATCCCCCTCTTGGCCGATGGACTGCGCCATCCTTCAACTGGGCTGACATAACCGGACGATTGGCGAGGTTGCAACCCGCCTAGGTCGCGCAATCCGCGCATCAAGTGGGGAAGCCGCTCATTGGACGGGCAAATGATCGTTTCTGTGGCAGCGTGGAGTCGCCTCTTGCATGTCGGCAACCTGCGGCTTGGGTCGTTCGGAACTTCGAGCCTAACACCCTTGGCTCGTCCTCATGGGTGGCCGACGTACCTGCACAGGATTGACACACAACTTGAGAGGGCTTTCGGAGGTCCCGGTTATTGCCATGCTGATTGCCAGCCATGTGCATCAGGTTCTGGCGTCATGTAGGCCGCCGCTTCGGAGATCCGCCCCATGCCCTTGCCTGCTACGATCCTAAGTCGAAGCAGCGTCAACTTGATCCAACAGCTTTTTGGCACTGATCGCGCCAAGATCGTTCGTCCGATCAGTTAGCGAGGAATACCAGCGGCCAAGCACGCCCAAGCCAGACACCCAGCGCATCGCGGACGCATCGATCGGGC
>CADCUU010000186.1 GCA_902805995.1 uncultured Rubellimicrobium sp. | reverse complement strand
CATTCGGCGGGGGCGCTGCCGGTGGAGGTCGCAGTTGGCGGGGCCGACTTCGCGGTGGGTTGCACCTATAAGTACCTCAACGGAGGGCCCGGCGCCCCGGCCTTCATCTACGTCGCCCCCCGCCACGCCGACGAGGCTCCCCCGGCGTTGTCCGGCTGGCTCGGCCACCGCGCGCCTTTCGCCTTCGACCTTTCCTACGCGCCGGGCCAGGGGGTCGAGAGGATGCGCGTCGGCACGCCCCCCGTCCTCGCCATGGCCGTCTTAGAGGCCGCTCTCGACGCATGGGATGGCGTGGACATGCAGGACCTGCGCCGCGCCTCCCTCGCCCTCGCCGACCGCTTCATAGACGGAGTGGAGGCGGCCTGCCCGGACCTGACCCTTGCTACCCCGCGCGAGCACGAGCGACGCGGCAGCCAGGTGAGCTTCCGTCATCCGGAAGGCTATGCCGCCATGCAGGCGCTGATCGCACGGGGTGTTGTCGGCGACTTCCGCGCGCCCGACATCATGCGCTTCGGTTTCACCCCCCTCTATGTCGGAGAGGCCGAGGTGGACCGGGCCGTGGAGGTGATCGCCGAGGTGATGAACGGGCAGCTCTGGGACCGCGCCGAATACCGCCAGCGCGCGGCGGTGACCTGAGGGCCGCCATCGCTCCCCGGCCCATCGCGGCACACCCGGCTGTATGCTAATCCCTACGGCCGAATCCCGACCGCGAGGACCCCGCCCATGATCGACCTGCCGTCCCCCTTCCGCCCCGCCACGCCCGCCGACGCCGACACCCTTGTGGATTTCGTCGACTTCGCGGGCGAAGGGCTGGCCTCCCACATCTGGGCGCGGAACGTCCCCCCGGGAGAGACCGTGCGCGACGTCGGCCGCAGGCGCGCCCTGCGCGAGGAGGGGTCGTTCTCCTACCGCAACGCGGTCGTGGCCGACGAGGGCGCAGGCGCCATCGCCGCCCTGATCGGCTACGCCCTGCCCGACGAGCCCGAGCCCATCGGCCCCGACTTCCCGCCCATGTTCGTGCCCTTGCAGGAGTTGGAGAACATGGCCTGCGGGACCTGGTACGTGAACGTCATCGCCGCCTACCCGGACCATCGCAGCCTTGGCTTCGGCACCCGCCTGATCGAGATCGCAGACCGCCTGTCGAGGGAGGCCGGGCGCCGCGGCCTGAGCCTCATCGTTCCCGACGCCAACGAAGGCGCGCGCCGCCTTTACGCCCGCGCCGGGTTCCGGGAGGTCGCCTCGCGTCCCTTGGTCAAGGAGGACTGGCAGAACCCGGGAAGCGCGTGGCTTCTGCTCCTGCGGGACTGAATCGATACCGACCTGTCGGCCCGCCCTCAAATTGCGGTCTTCGAAAGAACTGGCGAGGGCGGCGCCCCTGCAGGGCATGGCGGGGCAGCTGTTGCAGCCGCGCCAAATCCTCCGGACTGTCGCAGCTCGGACCAAACGCTCAGGTCAGCGCCGCTCGTCAGAAAACCGCGATCGCAGGCCGGATCGCGCCCTGACCTGCGACCAACCGCCCGGCGCCGACCTGGCGCCGCCGGGACGTGACCGTCCAGTCGCCCTTACATCAGCCAGTTGCGGTAATCGCTGACCAGCAGCCTCAGCGGCGCCTCGTCCTCTTCAATGTCCGAGAATCGGCCAATGGGCTCCCGGAACACGTTGTCCGTTTCGTCGTCGTTGACGGTGGACACCTCACCAATCAGCACCGTCCCGCCCTCGGCCCAGAAGGCGTGCCAGTCGCCGGGGAGAAGCGTCACGCTTTCCCCCGGCGCGAGGCGGAGCCGCTGGCCCGGGCCATAGGGGACCGGGATGCCGTCGCAATGCACGGTGCCGCCATGGGTCTCGGAGAACATCCCCTGCTCGTCCGACCCGAACAGTTCCACCACGAGGGTTCCCCCGCCCCGGTTGATGATGTCCTCGGCCTTGATGACATGGGTGTGGTGGGGCGAAAGCTGATCGTCCTTGGAGATCAGGAGCTTCTCGGCGTAGCACATGCCCCCGCCGCGCTGGAGGTCCGCGAGCCGCCCGTTCCGCAGGGTGAACAGGAACAGCCCCATCCGGTCATAGTCGCCCGCGCCATAATCCGTGATGTCCCAGCCACAGCGGGCATCGATGACGGCCTTGGCCTCGTGCCTGCGGGCCTTGAACTCGTCGGGCGTCCAGTTGGCAAAGGGGGGCAGGACAAAGCCGTGGGACCGGATGAACGCCTCCGACTCGCGGATGATCTCGTTGACGCGGCTGCGCTTCATGGCTGGCTCCCCCTGGTTGGCAGGGGTCCTCTCCCCGGCGGCGCGACTATAGCGAGGGCGCGGGCCCCCTCAACCCTGCGCGGACAGGGGTGGAAAGGATTGCGCGCGCGGCCGTCCGGTCCGGACCAGGAACCGCGCCGTCAGGATCGCGGCTACGCCAAGAAGCACCGCGAAGTACCCCAACCAGACGCCCGGCGCGCCCCAGCCGCCCCAAGTCGCGAAGGTCCAGCCAAGCGGCAGCCCGAACGCCCAGTAGCCGACCATCGACACGGTCGCGGGGAAGCCCGTATCCGACAGCCCCCGCAACGCACCCAGCATGACCGACTGCACCGCGTCGGCGAGCTGCATGGGTGCGAAGACGGCAAAGGTCAGCGTGGCCGCCAAGACGACCGCCGGGTCCGCCACGATGGCCGAGGAGATCGCCCCTCCGCCCCACCAGAACACCGCCCCCACCACTGCCATGCAGAGCACCGCGAGCATCAACGCCGCGAGAGCGACGGGCCGAGCGCGCCCAGATGTCCGGCCCCCTGCTCCTGCGCGACACGGATCGCGACCGCGCCCGAAAACGCCATCGGGAGCATGTAGATCACCCCGCCCACCGACAGCGCGACCTGGTTGCCCGCCAGCGCCACGGTCCCAAAGGTCCCGACCATCAGCGTGATCGCTGCCATCGCTCCAGTCTCGGCGAGGTTGAGAGCCCCGAGCGGCGCGCCCTCCAGAAAGCAGGAGACGACCTCGCGACGGCAGACGGGGCGGCGCAGGCGGAGGCGCCGCATGCTGCGCGCCCGGCTCCAGTAGGTCCAGGCGGCTCCTACGGCCAGGGACTCGGCAAGAAGGGTGGCAAGGCCTGCCCCAGCAAGGCCCAAGGCGGGCACCGGCCCCACGCCGTGGATCAGGAGAAGGTTCAGCGGCACCTTTGCCAGCAGCGAGACTGCGGCGAACGCCACGCCCAGCCAGGGACGGCCCACCGCCTCGAAGGTGCAGCGAAAGACGCAGGCCAGCGCATAGGGCACGAGCACCAGCGACATGAAGGCCCAGTAGAGCGGCATGGCCGCGATCACCTCGGCTGGCTGGCCCAGCCACGGCAGCGCCACCCAGATCAGGCCCATCGTCGTCGCCCCGCCCGCCCCGGCCAGAGCGCCGAGCGCAAGGCCGTTCCTCAGGATCTCGGGGATGCGGCGGTGCTGGCGCGCGCCCTTCGCCTGCCCGACCCGGACGGACACCGCCGAAAGAGTGCCCCAGACCGCCGACACGACGATCAGCGAGGCCGCCGCCGCAAGTCCCGCCGCTGCGAGCGGCACCGCGCCCAAGGGTCCCAGCATCACCGCGTCGATCAGGCCATGGAGCGTGGTGGCCGCGAGCCCGACCACGATGGGGACAGCGAGCCCCACGATGCCGGGCACCTCCGACAGGAGCGAGTGCTCCCCCATGGCCCCTTCCTTTCGCGTTCGGCGAAAAGGTACCACGGTTCGGATCGCTAAGCTAACGCTACGTCAAGAGGGATCGGCAAAGAGCTGCGCTGCCGCCCGGGCGCGCGTCACGCGCTCTTCAGCTTCCGCTGCCCACGGCCGGCCCAGGCCTGCACCGCCTCGCCAAAGGCGCGGAACAGCGGGCGCGACACCGGGTCGTTGGCGGCATTCCATTCAGGGTGCCACTGGACCGACAGGGTGAACCCCGGCGCGCCCTGAACCCAGATCGCCTCGGGCGTGCCGTCGGGTGCGGCACCGTCCACGACTATCCGTGGGCCCGCCGTCTTGATCCCCTGGCCGTGGAGCGTGTTCGTCATCACCTCTCGCGTGCCCATGAGCCGATGGAACGGCCCATTCTCGGCAAAGGTCACCTTGTGGCGAAGGGCGAACTTCTCCTCCAGCGTCCCGTCCGGGGGCATCCGGTGGTTGTCGCGGCCAGGGAGGTCGCGGATCTCCGGATAGAGCGTCCCGCCCATCGCGACGTTCACCTCCTGGAACCCGCGGCAGACGCCGAGGAAGGGCTGCCCACGCTCCACGCAGGCGCGCACCAGCGGCAAGGTGATGGCATCGCGCGACCGGTCGAAGGAGCCGTGGGCCGGGGTCTCCTCCTCGCCGTACTCCTCCGGATGGACGTTGGGGCGCCCACCGGTCAGCAGGAAGCCGTCGCAGGTATCCAGCAGCTCCTCCACGGTGACGAGAGCGGGGTCCGAGGGGATGAGGAGCGGCAGGCACCCCGAAACATGCGCCACGGCGCAGGAGTTCATCGACGTCCCGGCATGGGCCGGATACTCGTCGTTGATGAGGTAGTTATTCGAGATGATGCCGACGACCGGGCGGGGCATATGGGTATCCGGGGCTGCTCAGGACCTTAACTAAGGTATCCGGTCTGTCATGGAAAGGTTACCGACGCGCGCAATGCCTGTGCGGGAACCAGATGCCCGGAATTCAGGCACCATCACAGGCCATGACCGTCAGCTTCCGCGTCGATCAGGCCCCCTCCGTGCGACCAGACGGACCCGGTCTCCGCCATGACCCCGGGCAGAGGAGGTGTCGCCCATCCATGACCGGGGCCCGGACCACCCTAGCCGAGGTCCCGCAGCAATGACGCGACCCACCCGTGGCAGCCCCGGGCGGCTCTCCGATCCTCAGCTCGCGGCTTTCCGCTCCGCCCGCCGCCGATGCAGCACCGGCTCGGTGTAGCCCGACGGCTGGATGCGCCCCTTGAAGACGAGGTCGCAGGCCGCCTGGAACGCCACCCCGTCGAAATGCGGAGCCATGGGTCGGTACTCCGGGTCGCCCGCGTTCTGGCGGTCCACCACCTCGGCCATGCGGCGCATCGCGGCCATCACGTGCGTCTCGTCCACGACCTCGTGATGCAGCCAGTTGGCCAGCGCCTGGGAGGAGATGCGGCAAGTCGCGCGGTCCTCCATCAAGCCCACGTCATGGATATCGGGCACCTTGGAGCAGCCGACCCCGGCATCGATCCAGCGGACGACATAGCCCAGGATGCCCTGCACGTTGTTGTCCACCTCCGCCTGCACTTCGGCCTCGGACAGGTTGCGCCCCGCGAGGACCGGAATG
>CADCUU010000185.1 GCA_902805995.1 uncultured Rubellimicrobium sp. | reverse complement strand
CCGTAATCGGATTACGGAAAGGACAAAGCGCCGCCCCGGATGCAACGCCGGCAGATCAGGGATGCTTCGGAGTAGTGCCTTGATGGTGACATAGCGAAAAAACAGTCACCGGGGCCCCCTCCGGGGAGGCCTCCGGTTCCGTCCGGTCCGGGTAGCCTTGCAGACTTGGGCAGCGGAACCGACTTTGGAGGTCGGGACGGCTCAGCTCTTTTTCTTGCTGCTTTCCCCGTTGGCGGAGATGCCCTTTTCAAAGCTGACTGGCGCCGCCTTGGACGTCTTGTCTTTCTTGGGCTTCTTCACTTCCTTCTTGGGTCGCATCTGGCCCTTGGCCATGGCATATCTCCTTTGGATAGGCTGGATCGTGATGGATCTTCATGCACTTGGCCCGGCAGGATGCACGGGCAATGACCCTCTGCCACACGGAACCCAAGGCAGCCGAAGGCTCGCGGTGCGGACGGAGCCTGAAACCAAGCGTCGTCCCAGACCATCACCGTAGCGTCGAAGGACCCTGGCATCAACCTGCTGCAGGTGGAACGGGCGATCAGTGGCGATGCTCCGCATGTGCTGCCATAAGCGTTCAGTTCCTGTTCCTCCGTCCCGGCAGCAGCTGGAGTCTCGGGCCTAATCCAGGGCTGACATCCCAATTCCGCCTGGATTGCTCTGTCCCTTCTCGCGCGCTGCCTGCTCCAACAACAGGTTGGCTGCTGGACCACCAGACGAACAATTCACATGGCAGGACGCCAGTGCCTGGTCCCGGGCTTCCGCCCCTTGGACTTGGATCGCGGATCTGCGAAGCATTCCCGGGACAATAGGGCGGGGCTCAAGTTCATGTCACTCTTGGCGGGCGGAACCGTGCCACAGACGGATAGCCGTCAAGTTCTTGTGGCCGCCCCAGCATGGACAGGACCGCAGGAGCTGAGTTCCAGTGCCCAGACCGCCGTTAACTTGAGTCCCTTGCAGCGGAAGGTCGCGCAGCCGCAATCCTTATGCCGAACCGCAGGTCCGTTTATGTCGGTGACCTGACCCATGGCCAGCTCACAACCTCACCTCGCAACGAACGCCGCCCGCCGAACCGCATTCTCGCAAGGGCTGCGGGACGGACTTCCCTTCCTCGCGGCTCTGGCCCCCTTCGGGCTCCTGTTCGGTGTCGCCGCGACCGAGGCGGGGTTGGGCCTCCGGGTCGCCATGGGGTTCTCGCTCGGCGTCATTGCGGGGGCCTCGCAGTTCACCGCCGTCAGCCTGATCGCCGACGGGGCGCCCGCACTTGTCGTGGTCCTGACGGCGCTGGCTGTGAACCTACGCATGGCGATGTATTCGGCGGCGCTCGCGCCCTATCTGGGTGCCGCGCCGGTCTGGCAGCGGGCGCTCGCGGCCTACGCGTTGTTCGATTCCACCTATGCCTGTGCGTCGCAGGCCTACCCGCAGCACCCGGAATGGTCGCCCAGGGAGCGCTTCCTCTACTTCGCGGGCGCGGCAGGCCCGGCGATCCCCATGTGGCTCCTCCTGACGGCCCTCGGGTCCATGCTGGGCGCAACGATCCCCGCTTGGCTCGCGCTCGACTTCGCGGTGCCAATTTGCTTCCTCGCCATGGTCGCGCCGGGGCTGAGGACCCTGCCCCAGGTCGCCGCGGCAACGACCTCGGTTGCGGGAACGCTGCTGCTGGCCTGGATGCCCTACTCACTGGGCCTGCTCGTCGCGGCGGTCCTCGCCATGGCGGTCGGGGCCGAGGTCGAGCGCCGCATGACGCAGAGGACGGCATGAGCATCACGACCGTCTGGGGCGTGATTCTCGCGCTCGGTCTGGGGACCTTCCTGATCCGGTTCTCGTTCCTGGGGTTAATCGGTCGCAAGCCGATGCCGGAGTGGGTTCTGCGGCATCTCCGCTACACGGCCGTCGCGGTGCTGCCGGGCCTCGTAGCGCCCCTCGTGCTCTGGCCCGCGGCCACGGGTGGCGTTCCGGAGCCCCCCCGCCTTCTCGCCGCAGCGGCGACGGTAGTGGCTGGGCTATGGACCCGCAGCGTCCTGGGCGCGATGGTGGCCGGGGCGCTTGCCCTGTACCTTGCCTTGGGCGCTGGGGCGCTGCTTTAGGGCAGCACGGCACCCGAGCGGCCATTGCCCGTCGGGCCGCCTGAACGGCTATTCGCCGCCAATCCACGAGGCCGACGGATGCGCCGCCAATCCTGCGCACGAAAGGCCAGCCGTCCTGGCCCGGCTTGTTCGACGGCGCCCCTAGCGGACCTCGCCCGTGCCGGGATCGAAGGTCAGCACCACCCAGCCCCAGGCTTCGGCCCTCCCCGCCGGAGGTGCATAGCCGCCCTCCTGGCATGTGAGGACAGCACGAGTCGCAGCCTCGAAGGCCTCGGCACCGGCAGGGTCGCTGGCCAGATCTCCGGACAGAAGCCGCACATCGTCCATCACGCGACCATCCCCGTCGAGTTCGAATCCGACAGTGATTGGAATGGTCTGCGCCTCCGCAGACAACATTCCGGCACTCCAGCAGGCCTGGATCGCCGCCGCCAACGGAGCAAGGTCCAAGAACCCTGCGCTTTGTTCGGCATCCGGCTCAGCCTCCGGTGCTGGCTCAAGCGCTGGTCCGGGATCCGCAAGCTCCTCGTCGGCCTCCTCGTCGGAGGGCTCCGCATCCGCCGTATCGGACACCTCGGCCGATCGGATCCGGCGCCCGTCGACATCCCGGGCGTTCAGCTTACCGAACTCCCAGCCGAGGGCGCGGCCGCGGGCAGACGGCGGCAGCCCTTCGACCGGGAAGCTGAACCCGACCGTCTCTCCTGGCTCGATCCCGCCATAGACAGGAACGCGTCCCTCGCCACGGCCCCAGGGGACGGTGCGGCCGTCCTCGCTGACAAGAAGTTCAAAGTCCAATTCTGCGACCGCAACCTCGCCGTCGTTGGTCAGCGAGCAGTCCAGCGATCCCGAGTCGACCTGGACCTCGCAGCCCTCTACCACGAGCGCCAAGGCGGGCTGCGCCGTCAAGATCGCCAGAACCGCCAACACTGGACTACGCATGGCTCAACCTCACCGCTCGCCCTGAGCGCAGATCGTCGGGCTGCAAGAGCCTACCATGCCACCCGACAGGTACGAGCCCTCTCGCTGCGTTCGCGTTGAGAGTTGCCCAGACTCACGCATATTGCTGAGAGGTGGCGTGGCGAACCCTTACGAGTGCGGAAGGTCTTAGCTTACGGGTGCGGAAGGTCTTCGTCCGGGGAGACTGGCTGCGGCGGTTTACCGCCGGTCGGTCGCGCTGACACATGTCGTCCAACTGACCCCCAAATCCGCCAAGCTCAGTCGTCAGGTATTAGCCGGCGTCGTCCGGCGTACATCGAACTCCGGTCGTCTAGGCCGAGCCCTTCGTTCAAGGATCGTCCCGGCCCCCGCGAATCACCTCGAGCACCGGCGAGGGGCGGCTTTCCTTGCGGTTGCGGAAAGCCTCGACCTCGCTCAGGATCACCTCGAACTGCCGCTTGGCCTCTTCGGTCTCGTCTCCGTCCCGCAGGGTCTGGATATGCCCGGCAAAGCCGTCGAGCGCCTCCTCCCAGTCTTCCTGGGTCAGCCCGGTGAGCTTGGCGAGTTCCACGAGCGCCACCTGGGTGATAATCGCCCGGTGAGTCGCAAGGCGAATGTCGAGATCCGCCTCCGCCCTTTCCAAAGCGCGCACTCTTGTTTCGAGCGCGCGCAGCTGGAGCTTCACGGCGTCCAGTTCAGAATCCGTCATCTGGTCCGCTCCATTGCGCTCTGGCCCGTAGCGGTGTCCATGCGGGGGACGTGGCGCCCCCCGCAAGAATTCGGTCATGCGACCCTGGTCGTCAGGAGCGTTCAGCCAAGCCGCAGGTTGGTCGCCGCGGCCTTGCCGCTGCGGCCGTCACGCTCGATGTCGAAGGACACGACCTGCCCCTCGCGGAGTTCGCGAAGGCCCGCACGCTCCACGGCGGAGATATGGACGAACACGTCCTCGCCGCCCGCGTCCGGCTGAATGAAGCCGAAGCCCTTGGTTGCATTGAACCACTTGACGGTGCCGCTGCCGCTGCCTTCGGTCTGGCGAGGGCCAGAGCTGCGGGCCCCGCCCATGGGACGCGGGGCGCCGCCGGGCGCGCGGAAGTTCGACTGGGACCGCTGGTCAGGACGGCTGGCCGACGACCCCCCGCCCGATCCGGTCACCCGCAGGTCTACGGCAGCGAGCTTGCCGGAACGACGGTCTTCCTCGACCTCGAAGGAGACGCGGTCCCCTTCTTGAAGATCGTTGACCCCGGACCGTTCCAGGGCCGAAATGTGGACGAACACGTCCGGGGTGCCATCGTCTGGCTGAATGAAGCCAAATCCCTTGCTCGTGTTGAAGAACTTGACTGTGCCGATCGCCATCTTGGGCCTCCTGTGCTCGCATGGCGCCTGTAGCGGAAAGTTGACACCTCGCACAAGAACGCCGACGCCGCGACTCTGTTCAGTTCGCCAGAAAGGTTCAAGTCCGCAGCACCTTTATCGACGCTGGGTCGTTTGACGAGACAGTTAGGGCGCAGCAGAGAGTCGGCGGGGGCCTACAAACAGCCTGTGCAGGCCGGTGGAGTGGCGTCGCGTCGGCATCATTCTGCTCTACCAGGGTCACGTCCAGTGTCTCGTTGCCGCTTTGCCAGGCATGACGCTGGCACGCGGTCGATCCCAGCCCCTCCCAAGGTCCGCGACTAGGTCAGGAACGCCCTGCCCGTCGCGATGCCAGACTGTTCAGGACCGTCAGGAATTTAGACGTCTTCGAACGATGCCGCTTGCCGGAAGGAAGGCCCCGCTACGACATGACCATGCGCGATCAGAGCAACCCCGCAACCGACCCAGAGAAGACGACCGGCTGGCGCGGCTCGCGTGAGGTCTGGCTGGCCGCCGCCAAGCAGTCGCTGATCGAGACCAGCCTTGACGCCGTGCGCATCCAACTTCGGTCGGAGCGGCTGAGCCTGTCGCGCACCAGCTTCTACTGGTTTTTCAAGGACAGGAACGAACTCCTGGACGCGCTGCTGAGGGACTGGGAGGCGAGGAACACCGGCGCCTTCTTCACCGCCTGCGAGGCTTATGCCGAAACCATCACCGAAGCGATCCTGAACCTCATCACCATATTCCAAGAGGGACAGGTCTTCGAGCCGCGCCTGGATTCCGCCATTCGTGGCTGGGCGCATCAGGCCGACGCCGTGATGGCGCGCGTGAACGCGGAGGACGAGCGGCGGCTGGACGCGATCCGACAGATGTTCGAGAGGTTCGGTTACGCGGCGGAGGACGCCGATGTCCGGGCTCGAGATCGGAAGAGCGTCGGGG
>CADCUU010000184.1 GCA_902805995.1 uncultured Rubellimicrobium sp. | reverse complement strand
CCGGTGGTCGCCGCCAGCGCCCGGCTCAGCCGCCCCAGCGCTGCCTCCCGCGTGGGGCCGTGGGCGACCAGCTTGGCGATCATGGGGTCGTACCAGGGGGTGATCGCGTCGCCCTCGCGCACGCCGGTCTCAATGCGGACACCGTCGGGGAAGCGCAGCCGAGTGAGACGCCCCGTCGCAGGCAGGAAGCCTGCGGGCACGTCCTCGGCGTAAAGGCGCGCCTCGACGGCATGGCCCCAGATGAACAGGTCCTCCTGCTGGAGCGGCAGCGACTCGCCCGACGCGACGCGAAGCTGCCATTCCACGAGGTCGAGGCCGGTGATCGCCTCGGTCACGGGGTGCTCGACCTGAAGGCGGGTGTTCATCTCCATGAACCAGAAGCGGTCCGCGCGGAGCCCATCGGAGGCGTCCACGATGAACTCCACGGTGCCCGCGCCGGAATAGCCGATGGTCTCCGCCGCGCGAACGGCGGCCTGCCCCATGGCCTGCCGCATCTCCTCGGGCATGCCGGGCGCGGGGGCTTCCTCAATGACCTTCTGGTGACGGCGCTGGAGCGAGCAGTCCCGCTCGAAGAGGTGAACCGCGCGGGTGCCGTCGCCGAAGACCTGCACCTCGATATGGCGGGGGGTGGAGACGTACTTCTCCACCAGCACGGCGTCGTTGCCGAAGGCGGCCAGGGCCTCGCGCCGGGCCGAGGCCAACGCTTCCGCAAACTGCGCGGGGCCGTCGACACGGCGCATCCCCTTGCCGCCCCCGCCCGCCACGGCCTTGACGAGGACGGGGTAGCCGATGCGCGCGGCTTCCTGCGTCAGGCGCTCGGGCGACTGGTCCTCGCCGTGGTAGCCCGGGACGACCGGGACGCCCGCCTGCTCCATCAGCGCCTTGGCCGCGTCCTTGAGGCCCATGGCGCGGATCGCGCTCTCGGATGGGCCGATGAAGACGAGGCCCGCGCGGGCGACCGCCGCCGCGAAGTCCGGGTTTTCCGACAGGAAGCCGTAGCCCCA
>CADCUU010000183.1 GCA_902805995.1 uncultured Rubellimicrobium sp. | reverse complement strand
GTCCACTGCCGTGTAGCCCTGCGTCGTGGAGAGGGACGCGTGGCCCAGGAGTTCCTGGATCGCGCGGAGGTCGCCTCCGGCGGCGAGGAGATGCGTGGCGAAGGAATGGCGCAGCGCGTGCGGCGTCGCCGTGGCGGGCAGGCCCAGGCGGAGGCGGGCGCTCTCCATCGCGCGCTGCACGATGCGGGGGTTGAGGGGGCCGCCGCGGACGCCCAGGAAGAGCGGCCCGTCCCGCGTGATCGGGTGGGGGCAGAGGCGGGCGTAGCAGGCCACCGCATCGCGCGCGGCGGGGAGGACGGGGACGAGACGCTCCTTGCCGCCCTTGCCGGTGATGCGCAGCGTGGGGGGCAGGTCGGCCTGCGCGCCCGTCAGGGACAGCGCCTCGGAGATGCGCAGGCCCAGGCCGTAGAGCAGCGTCACCACCGCCACGTCGCGGGCGGCGACCCAGGGCTCGGACGGCTCCATCTCCACGGCGTCGATCACGTCGCGCGCGGCATCGGGGGACAGGGGGCGGGGCAGGCGGGGCTGGCCGCGCGGGCCCCGGGCGGAGAGGGCGGCGGTGGCGTCGAAGCCCTCCCTCTCGCCCAGCCAGCCGACGAAGCCCCGGACGGCGGACAGCCTGCGGGACAGCGAGCGCGCACCCGTGCCGCGCGCCCGTTCCCGTGCCATGAAGGCGCGCAGGTCCGAGATCGTGAGGCGGGCGAGGGAGGACACCCCCTCCGCCCCCCCGCCATGGAGGGCGAGGAAGGCTAGGAACCCCGCGACGTCGGCGCGATACGCCTCCAAGGTCGCGTCGGAGTAGCCCTTGCGCGCGCGTCCCTGCGCGAGCCAGTCGTCGAGCAGGGACGCGAGCTGGGGCGCGATCATCCCAGGAAGCGGCGCAATGCCCGCTGGGTCGCCCCGCCCAGGAAGGCCAGAAGGTCGGTCCCGTGTTGGGGCAGGAACTGCCGCTCCTCGCGCGAGCCCAGCACCAGAAGGCCGATATCGTCGCCGAGATCGAGCTTGAGCGCGGCCTCGGAGCGGATGGAGGGGTCGTGGACGGAGGCCGCCCCCACGGGGCGCAGCACCACGTCCCGGGCGGGGCCGCCACGACCGACGCGCAGATAGGCGTCCACGAAGCCGCGGGGCTCCATCACGAGGACGCCTTCCAGACGCTCCACCCCGTCGTCGCCTTCGACGTCGTCGCCTTCGAGGATGAGCTTGAGCGAATCGACCCGCAGGATCGAGGTCACATCCTCGCCCAGGTCGCGCAGGAAGCATTCGAAGCGCTGGGGCTCCAGCATCCGCAGGACGGCGCGGTGGATCTGCGCGGTACCCGCGACGTTGTCGTAGGCGGCGGCGATAACGCTGCGATGCGTATCCTCCAGCCGGTCGAGGCGGGCTTCGAGGCGGTCCATGGCGATGCCGCGCATGTCCACGATGTTTGGGCCCATGGCGCGTTCGTTGGCGGCAACGAGGACGCGCATGATGTCCTTGTCGTCGAGGAGGACGCCGGGGTCCGCCATGATGGTCTCGCGGACCCGGGGGTCCATGAGGGGGTGGCTGCTCATGCCTGTCACACTCTTTTGGTTGGTGTTCGAGGGGCAGATTATCAGCGCGCGGGGGCCGGGCCAGCGTTGCGGTGCGGTCCCGTGCCGGGCGGTCGCGGGGCGTGGCCTTCCTGCCCCGGGCGTGGCACCCTTGTCCTGTGGATGAAATTGGAACATATAGGGAACAACGCCCCGGAGGGACCGCCCATGCGACAACCCCGCAAGGAAAAGCGCCTCGTTCCCGCCGCTTTGCCCGATGGATCGGAGCATGACGGCGACCCGTTCGGCCTTGACCTGAGGAACGTGCCCGAATCGCCGGATCGGGCGTCGGACGATTCGGCCATGCCCTTGGCCGAGGCGCCCGCGCCGCCGTCCTGGCGCATGGCCGAGCCCGTGCACGAGGAGCGATTCCCGCCGGGCGCCCGCGTGGGTATCCTGCCGCTCGGCGCGCTCGACCGGCTGCTGGACTACCGCGCGCCGGAGGGGGGCTGCGCGCCGGGCGCGTTCGTGGAGGTGCCGCTGGGCCCGCGCAAGATCGTGGGCATCGTCTGGGGGCCGGGGTCGGGCGAGGTGCCCGAGGCGCGGCTGCGGCCCGTGTCGCGCATCCTCGACGCGCCGCCCCTGCGCGCGCCGATGCGGGAGTTCCTGGGCCGCGCCGCCGACTACACGCTGACGCCGCTGCCCGCGATGGTGCGGCTCGCCACCCGCGCGCCGGGCCTGACGGAGGGACAGGCCACGCGCCACGTCTACCGGCTGGGCGTGCGTGAGGCGGGGCGGATGACGGACGCGCGCGGGCGGGTCCTCGCGGCTCTGCGCGACCACCCGGAGATGAGCTTCACGCTGGGCGAGCTCGCCAACATGGCGGGGGTGGGGACGGCGGTGATCCGGGGCCTCGTGACGCAAGGCGCGGTGGACGAGATTGAGGCGCCGCGCGACCGGCCCTATCCGGTGCTGGACGTGGGTGGCGCGAGCGTGCGGCTGACGCCGGACCAGATGCTGGCCGCGGCCGAATTGCGGATCGGGGCGGAGGCGCGGAGCTACGGCACGACACTGCTGCGGGGCGTCACCGGATCTGGCAAGACCGAGGTGTATCTGGAGGCCGTGGCCGAGACGCTGCGGCAGGGGCGGCAGGCGCTGGTGCTATTGCCGGAGATCGCGCTGACCGGGGCCTTCCTGTCGCGGGTGGAGGCGCGGTTCGGCGCGCCGGCCGCCGAGTGGCATTCCGGCATGACCCAGACGGAGCGGCGCAGGCTCTGGCGGCAGGCGGCGGAGGGGGGCGCGTCCCTGGTCGTGGGCGCGCGGTCGGCGCTGTTCCTGCCGTTCCGGGACCTTGGCCTCGTGGTCGTCGATGAGGAGCACGACACCTCCTACAAGCAGGAGGACGGGGTCCTTTACAACGCGCGCGACATGGCCGTCCTGCGGGCGAGCATCGAAAAGGCGCAGGTGATCCTGGCCTCGGCCACGCCCTGCCTGGAGAGCTGGCACAACGCGCAGACGGGGAAGTACGGGCGGCTCACGCTGCCCGCTCGCGTGGGCCTTGCCGTGCTGCCGACGCTCAAGGCCGTGGACATGCGGCTGGAGGATGTGGCGCGGGGGAACTGGGTGTCGCCCACGCTCGCCAACGCGGTCGCCGACCGGATCGAGAGGGAGGAGCAGTCGCTCCTGTTCCTCAACCGCCGGGGCTATGCGCCGGTGACGCTCTGCCGCGCCTGCGGGCACCAGATGGGTTGCCCGCAATGCGACGCGCGGCTGGTGGAGCACCGCTTCATGAAGCGCCTGATGTGCCACCAATGCGGGGAGACGCAGCCCATTCCCCATGCCTGCCCGGATTGCGGGGCCGAGGGGAAGCTGTCCCCGGTGGGCCCGGGGGTGGAGCGGCTTGCCGAGGAGGTGGCGAGCATGTTCCCCACCGCGCGGACGGCGGTGCTGTCGTCGGACCTTTACGGCTCGGCCAAATCGCTCAAGGACGCCATCGAGCAGATCGCGGACGGGGCGGCGGACATCATCATCGGGACGCAGCTTGTGGCAAAGGGGCACAACTTCCCCAAGCTGACGCTCGCGGGGGTGATCGACGCGGATATCGGGCTCTATGGCTCCGACCTGCGGGCGGCGGAGCGGACCTTCGCGCTGATGCGGCAGGTCTCGGGCCGGGCGGGGCGGGCGGATGCGCCGGGGGAGGCGATGCTCCAGACCTATCAGCCGCACCATCCGGTCATCCAGGCGATCCTGAAGGGCGACGACGAGGGCTTCTGGCGGGCTGAGCTCGACGGGCGGCGGATGGCGGGGATGCCGCCCTTCGCGCGGCTCTGCGGGATCGTGATCTCGTCCGAGGACGCGCAGGACGCCATGGACAAGGCCACCGAGATGGCGCGCAACAAGGAGCCGCTGACCCGCATCGGAGCGGAGGTCTGGGGGCCCGCTCTTGCGCCGATCGCGCGGGTGCGGGGGCGGCACCGGGTGCGGCTCCTGCTCAAGGCGGAGCGGACGGCCCCGTTCCAGGAGGCGATCGCGGCCTGGGTCGCACAGTTCCGCTTCCCCTCGGACCTGCGGATCAGCATCGACATCGATCCGCAGAGCTTCATGTGACGGAGCGAGGAGGCGGGGGGCGGGATGGGCAACGTGGCGTTCGTGGCGGGCTATTTCCTGGCCACGCTGGTCCCGGCTCTTGTGGCGGGCCGGCTGGTGCTCCTATGGCGGCGCGGAACGCTGGGTGCGGTGCTGGCCGTCGCCGCCGGGTTGGTCGCGGCCTGGCTGGGCCTGGGACTCTTCGTTCGGGTCGCGCTGGGGCCGGGCTTCATGGCCCCGATGATGGATTGAGCGGACGCTATGGGTGACGGGACCTTGGACTGGACGACCCTGGCCTGGGTGGTGGGCGGCCTCCTCGTGGCCTTTTGGATCCTGAGACGCCTGTTCCGCAGCTTCCGCCGTCTTCTGCTGATCCTGGTGGTGATCGGGGTCGCGGTCTGGCTGACGGGCACGGGCGACGCCTTGGTCCAGGCCATCTCGGACGGCTTGGGCGTCGGGGATCGATAGGCAGACGCCTACCGCCGGGGCCTCGGGCTTCCTATATCTGCTGTCGACAGACAGGAGCCCCCGCATGTTCAACCTTTTCGCCGACAAGTCCCGCATGGTCTCCGCCGAGGAGGCGCTGCCGGGCCGCGCCCATTCCATTCCCACCGCCGACACCCATGCCGTGCTGGGTGGGCCGCTGACCCTCGACACCCCCGAGGGGATGGAGGCCGCGGTCTTCGGCATGGGCTGCTTCTGGGGCGTGGAGCGGATCTTCTGGAAGCTGCCGGGCGTGCAGTCGACCATGGTGGGCTATGCCGCCGGTCACACGCCGAACCCGACCTACGAGGAGGTCTGCACCGGCCGCACCGGGCACAACGAGGTCGTGCGCGTGGTCTATGACCCCAAGGTCATCTCCTACGAGGAGCTGCTGAGCGCGTTCTGGGAGGGGCACGACCCCACCCAGGGGATGCGGCAGGGCAACGACCGAGGCACCCAGTACCGGTCGGGCATCTATACCCTCTCGGAGGAGCAGCGCGAGGCCGCCGAGCGGACCCGTGCGGCCTACGAGGAGCGGCTACGGGCGGCGGGCTATGGCGCGATCACCACGGAGATCCTGCCCGCTGGGCCGTTCTACATGGCCGAGGATTATCACCAGCAGTACCTCCACAAGAACCCGCGCGGCTATTGCGGGATCGGCGGCACCGGCGTGACCTGCCCGGTGGGCGTCTCGGCCTGACCGGACGGGCATGGCGTCCGGAGCCGGGCGCCATCCCTCCACTTTGCTGGCGATTCCGGGGCTGAGGACGGGCCGCTCTCAGGTTGA
>CADCUU010000182.1 GCA_902805995.1 uncultured Rubellimicrobium sp. | reverse complement strand
TCGTGCAGTTCCTCTGGACCTGGGAGGCCGCGCGGCGAGCGGGCTGGGCGCTGTGGCCGGGCCGCCCCCGCTGGACGCCGGAGCTAAAGCGCCTCCTCACCATCGCGGGGCCCGCGGTGCTGGCGGGGGGCGTGGTGCAGATCAACCTCCTCGTCGGGCGGCAGGTGGCGAGCTTCTTCGAGGGGGCGGTCGCGTGGCTGTCCTATGCCGACCGGCTTTACCAGTTGCCGCTGGGCGTGGTGGGCATCGCCATCGGGACGGTGCTGCTGCCCGACCTCTCGCGCCGCCTGCGCGCGGGCGACGCGGAGGGCGGGCGGCACGCCTTCAACCGCGCGACGGAGATTTCGCTCGCGCTGACGGTGCCTGCCGCCGTGGCGCTGGTGGTGATCGCCTATCCGCTCATCTCCGTCCTCTTCGAGCGGGGGGCCTTTGACCGCGAGGATACGGTCGCGACCGCCTGGACGCTGGCCATCTACGGGCTGGGGCTGCCGGCCTTCGTGCTCCACAAGGTGCTGCAACCGCTGTTCTATGCGCGGGAGGACACGCGGAGCCCGTTCCGCTTCGCCGTGTGGTCGATGGTGGTGAACGCAGTCGTGGCGGTGGGGCTGGCCCCGTTCATCGGCTTCCTCGCCGCCGCCCTGGGGACGACCGTGGCGGGCTGGACCATGGTCTGGCAGCTCTGGCACGGGTCGCGGGGCATGGGCGATGCGCGGCACCTCGACGACCGGCTGCGGGGTCGCCTGCCCCGGATCGCCGTGGCGGCGGTCGTCATGGGTGTGGTGCTGGGCGGCGCGGCCTTGGCGCTGGATGCGGCGATCCATGCGCCGGGGCTGCGCTACCTCGCGCTGGCGGGGCTCTGCGGGCTGGGGATCGTCGTGTATTTCGGCACGGGCTTCGCCCTCGGCGCGTTCCGGGCATCGGACCTGAAGGGGGCCCTGCGCCGGTAGCCCTCAGCGCGCCCGGAGCCGTGCCCGCAGCGCCGCAAGTCCCCCGGGCGCGACCAGCACCGCGACGGCGCCCCCGGCGACGAAGCCCGCCACGTCGCCGATCCATTGCGGGTTGCTGCCGAACAGCGCCCCGAACAGGAGCTGGATCGCGAGAAGCATCCCGATCAGCCGGAACGCCTGGAGCCGGTTGCCCCCCGTGGCCCCGATCCTGAGCCAGAGGAGGTAGGTGAAGGCCCCGATCAGCCCGTAGACGCCCGGATAGGCCCCGAAGAGCGGCTGCCGGTCGCCCACGAGCAGCGCAAACACCACCGCCCCCAGCACCGTCGCCGTGAAGAATACCAGGAGGGTGCGGCCCTGCCCCATCCCCTCGCCCACGAACTTGCCGAGCGCGAGCAGCAGCGCCCCGGCAAAGAGCGCATGCATCACGCTCCCATGGATGAAGGCGTAGGTGACGAAGCGGGTCCAGAGCCCCGCCTCACCGCCAAGCGCGTAGTCGAGCACGGCGGGCGACACGGCGAAGCGTTCGATGGCCGAAAGCCGCCAGCCCACCCCCTGCGCGCCCCCGGCGAGGCCCTGCCCGCCCAGGCTCAGCGCCGCCTCGATGCCCGCGATGGCCAGGACCAGCGCCACGATGACCGGGGGCACGGCGTTGACGGGGCTTTCGCCGGGGACCGGATCGGGCAAGGGGGTCTGGAAGGATCGGGCCATGGGCGGCCTCCCTGGAGAGGTGGTCGGTTGACGCTCGTCAGCCCCCCCGATAATCCAGCCCGACCCCATAGGCCAGCGGACACCCCCCATGAGCGAGAGCCGTTTCACCCCCCGCGTCTTTTCGGGCATCAAGCCCTCGGGCGGGCTCACGCTCGGCAACTACCTGGGCGCGATCAAGCGGTTCGTGCAGACCCAGGACGCGGGCACGCACGAGACGATCTACTGCGTCGTGGACCTCCACGCGATCACCGTCTGGCAGGACCCGGCGGAGCTGAAGTCCGCGACGCGCGAGGTTGCGGCGGGCTTCATCGCCTCCGGCGTCGATCCGGAGCGGTCGGTCCTCTTCAACCAGAGCCAGGTGTCGCAGCACGCGGAGCTTGCGTGGATCTTCAACTGCGTGGCGCGCGTGGGCTGGATGGACCGCATGACGCAGTTCAAGGAAAAGGCCGGCAAGAACGCCGAAAAGCAGTCCTTGGGCCTCTACGCCTATCCGTCGCTGATGGCCGCGGACATCCTGCTCTATCACGCGACCCACGTCCCCGTGGGCGAGGACCAGAAGCAGCATGTGGAGCTGACGCGCGACATCGCGGCCAAGTTCAACCACGACTACAAGGTCGACTTCTTCCCGATGGCCGAGCCTGTGATCGAAGGCCCCGCCATGCGGGTGATGAACCTGCGCGACGGCACCAAGAAGATGTCCAAGTCCGGTGAATCGGACATGGAGCGCATCAACATGACCGACGACGCCGACACCATCGCCAAGAAGCTCCAGAAGGCCCGCACCGACGCGGCCCCCCTGCCCGAGACGCTGGAGGGCCTGGACGGGCGGCCCGAGGCCAGGAACCTCGTGGACATCTACGCGGCGCTTGCGGACATCCCGCCCGCCGAGGTGCTGGCACGCTATCCGGGCGCGGGCTGGGGAACGTTCAAGCCGGCGCTGGCGGAGCTTGCGGTCGAGAAGCTCGCTCCGATCAGCCGCGAGATGGCCCGCCTGATGGACGACCCTGCCGAGATCGACCGCCTGCTCGCCCGAGGGGCCGAGCGCGCTCGGGAGATCGCGGCGCCGGTGCTGCGGGAGACCTACGAGATCGTGGGGCTTTTGCGAGGATGACGCGGCCCTCCGGGGTCGGCTGGAGCGCGGGTCCGTATCCGAGACGGGCTGGGGCGCTGGTCCGGCTTGGAGACGTCTGACGGGCTCATCAGGAGGTCCGGCAGACGTGTTGAGTCTGGGCTTCAGGACGCGCCCCGCCGACGCATGAAGATGGGGGTGGTGTGGGAGCCGGTCCCGCCGGCCCCCACGCTATGGTCCCTTGCCCGGTCCCCTGGCCCGCCACGCGGTTGCCCTGGTCCCGTCGTCGTCCCGCCTCCGAGCCCTTCGCTCGCCCGCGTTGCGCCGTTCGGCGTCTGCGGAAACTGTCCCTCGTCCACGGTCGGCGCCTTGTTCTGTCCGGGCGGTTCGGGAACCGCCGGGGTCGCTCGCCCGCAACGGCCTCTCTTTCCCCTAAGGTCATGTCATCATTTGGACAGGGCCGCGTTGCGATCGGGGCATTCTTCGGAACCGGGCCGGCCGATCCCGAACCGTGGCCGCCGCGACAGGTGTGGGCCCTGCCCTCCCCGGCCCCCGTTGCAACGCGCCGCCGCTTCCGCCACAGTCCGCGGGCGCTGGCAGGGGGGTCAAACGGCGTGCGGAAATTCCTTGTCGTTCTCGACGAGACGCGAGAATGCCTGAACGCGATGCGCTTCGCTGCCATGCGGGCCTCGCGCACGGGCGGCGCGGTGCAGGTCCTGTCCGTCATCAGCCCGGCGGACTTCGGCGCCTGGGTCGGCGTCGGCGACATCATGCGCGAAGAGGCCCGCGAGCGGATCGAGGTCCATTTCGAAGTCTTCGCCAAGTGGATGCGCGACCGCCAGGGCATCGACCCTGAACTGGTCATCCGCGAAGGCGAGGCCGTCACCGCCATCACCGAGCAGATTCAGGACGACCCCGAGATCGGCGTCCTCGTGCTCGGCGCCGGAACCGACTCCAAGGGGCCGGGCCCCCTCGTGACGGCGCTGACCAAGGTGGCGGGCACCCTGTCCATCCCGATCACCATCGTGCCCGGCGACCTGTCCAAGGAACGGCTGGAGGCCATCACCTGAGATGGACGGCCGCCTCGCGCTCGGGGCCCTGCTGGCCATTCCGGTCCTTTACCTCCTGTGCTGGGCGCTCTCCTCGGCACTGGGATCCCTGGCCGGGGGTGGCATCGCGCTGATGACCTACTGGGCGGGGCTCGGGGCGGCGCTCCGGCTCACCCAGGACCCCGACCACCTGCGAGAGCTTCTCGTGGCGCAACGGCCCGGTCGGCTCGTGACCGTGATGCTGGCCCTGCCGGTGCTGGCCCTGGGCGCGCTGACCCTGCGCCAGATGGGACAGGTTGCGCTGCCCCCCCATTTCGTCATCGCCGCGGCCCTGGGGGCGATCCTGCACGCGACGCTGGAGGAGACGTTCTGGCGCGGGGCTCTCCTGCCCCGGCTGTCTGCAGGTCCGGCGGCGCTGGCCCTGGTGCTCTACTGGGTCTTTCACTTGGCCTGGCTGGGATTGTCGGCGGTCCAGATCGGGTCCGACCCTTGGGTGCTCCTTGCCGTGCCCCTCGCGCTTGGCGGCGTTTGGACGGCCGCACGCCTCACGAGCGGAAGCCTCGGCGCCGCGATCCTGAGCCATGCCGGGGTGGCGCTGTTCCTGTTCCTGCTTGCGGCGACCCAGGCCCAACCGGGCGGCTGAGAAACAGGGAGCAACCCGGCGGGAGGGCGGCAGGTTCCCCTCTGGCGATAAAATTTCCTTGTACCTCAAACCCTTGCAACGTTCGCCACCGCCCCCATCTTATCACGGGTCCCGGTCGGGCCGTCAATGGCACCTGCCGAGTCATCTCTGAACACCTGGAAAGGAAACAGGATGAAAAAGATTCTGATGCTTACCACCGTGGCGCTCCTCGGTACCACGAGCCTCGTCTCCGCGCAGGAGAGCAGCACCACGGCCGTCAGCGCCTTCTCGATCGAAGCCGAGCAGGTGCAGTCGTCCGACGGCGTCCTCAACCTCGGCCTCGTCACGTCCGAAGCCGATGGCGTAATCGAGATCTATGACATCGACGACACCGCAATGGCCGAGATGCTGGGCTCCGAGACGGTGACCGCAGGCGCCAACACCGACGTTAAAATCACCCTGATGCGGGCGACTGACTCGGATGTGATGGCGGTCCTGCGTGTCGATGGCGCGGTCGTGGCCACCACCGAGGTGGACCTCGATGGTGATCTCAGCGACGACGACGGCAACGGCGAAGATGACAACGCCGACGATAATGGCGGCGAAGATGCCGGTGACGACTCTAGCGACGACGCGGGCGGTGACGACGCGGGCGGTGACGACGCGGGCGGTGACGACGCGGGCGGTGACGACGCGGGCGGTGACGACGCGGGCGGTGACGACGCCGGTGGTGACGACGCCGGTGGTGACGACGCCGGCGACGACTCCGCGACCGAAGATCCGGCGGGCGGCTGATCCTGTCTGACAGGCCGGGGGTGACCCCGGCTCGGAAAGGGCGTCGGGGCAACCCGACGCCTTTGTCGTGCCTGGAGAGACGGCGAGCCCGACCCGCGAATGGCCCGCCACCCCTGCCGCGCCCGCGACATTTTAGAATCGTTCCAAATCTTGACCTTTGGGCCTTCGGGGCGCATATCGGTTACCTCACCCACGAGGTCCTTCGATG
>CADCUU010000181.1 GCA_902805995.1 uncultured Rubellimicrobium sp. | reverse complement strand
CTGTGGCTGATCCTCAGCCGGAAAGGCACGTCATGGTGACGCTCCGGCTCGGCAACGTCTCGGCCCGCTACGGGCGGCGCGCGATCCTTTCGGGGATCTCCACGCCCGTGTTCCATGGCGGGGAAGTCGTGGCGCTTCTCGGGCCCAACGCCGCGGGCAAGTCCACCCTGTTCCGGCGAATGTTCGGCCTCCTCAAGGGCGAGGGCATAGTGCGGATCGAGGGCGCGCGGACCGAGCGACCCCTGGGCTACATGCCGCAGGACAACGGGTCCAACGCGGCCCTCACCGTCTACGAGGCCGTGCTGCTGGCCCGCATGCAGGGCCGCCGGCTCAGCGTGGCGCCCGAGGACCTTGCGGAGGTGGAGCGCACGCTCGACTTCCTCGACATTTCGGCTCTCGGCTCCCGCGACATCGGCGACCTCAGCGGCGGCCAGAAGCAGCTCGTCAGCGCCGCGCAGGCCATCGTGCAGGAGCCCGAGATCCTGCTCCTCGACGAGCCCACCTCCGCCCTGGACCTCCACCGGCAGATCGCGCTTCTGTCGATCCTGCGGCGCCTTGCGACCGAGCGGGGCGTGCTGATCATGGCAGCGCTCCATGACCTCGGCCACGCGCTGCGCTTCACCGACCGGGCGATGGTCCTGCGGGGCGGCGCGCTCGTGGCCTGCGGGGATACGGCGGAGGTCGTCACCCCAGCCCTCCTCCGCGAGGTCTGGGGCATCGACGCGCGGGTCGAGCCCTGCTCCAAGGGACACCGCCAGATCATCGTCGACGGCGTCGCCTGAGGCGCGGCTGCCGCTGCGGCTGGTTCGCTGGCCGGCCATGGCGGAGTGGGGCTTGCCCTGTTCAACGGCCTGACGGGCGCCACTCCAAGGGATTCACGCCACCTCTGCCACCAGATGACCGTCGCCCACGTCGCGCAGAGGGATACGCGCGGGCGGATTGTCCACAGACCGGACGGCGCTCGGCACCTCGGTCGCGGTGCGGACGCGCGGCGGCGGGACATGGGTGGGGTCGGCCACGGGCACGGCCTCGATCAGACGGCGGGTATAGGGATGGCGGGGGTTTCCGAAAACCTGCGCGCGAGTGCCCATCTCCACGATCTGACCCAGGAACATGACCCCGACCTGGTCCGAGATGGAGTCCACCACCGCCATGTCGTGCGAGATGAAGAGGTAGGACACGCCGAGATCATCCTTCAGCTCCTTGAGAAGCTGGAGCACGCGGGCCTGCACCGAGACGTCGAGGGCCGACACGCTCTCGTCCGCGACGATGAGCTTGGGCGACAGCGCGAGCGCCCGGGCGATGGAGATGCGCTGCCGCTGGCCGCCCGAGAACTCGTGCGGGTAGCGATCAAGCTGGGCGCGGGACAGGCCCACCCTTTCGAACAGGGCCTCGACCCGGGCGCGGCGCTCCTCGCGCGTGCCGATGCCGTGGATCACCAGTGGTTCGGCCACGAGGTCGCCGACGCGCATCCGGGGATCGAGCGCCGCCGCGGGGTCTTGGAAAACGAGCTGCGCGTCGCGCCGGACCTCGCGCGTGATCTCCCCCTGATGGCGAAGGCTGCGGCCGGAGAGCGCAATCTCCCCCATGAAGGGGACGAGTCCGGCAATGGCCTTGGCGATCGTGCTCTTGCCGCAGCCGGACTCGCCCACGAGCGCGAAGGTCTCGCCCTGTCGGATCTCCAGCGACACGCCCTCGACGGCGTGGACCCGCTGGGTGGTCCGGCCCAGGAGGCCACGACGGAGGTCGAACCGCACCGTCAGATCGCGAAGCGACAGGACCGGCGGAAGACGCGCGGGCTCCGGCCCGAACGGGCGGCTTCCCATGCGGGGAACGGCAGCGAGGAGACTGCGGGTGTAGGCCTCCTGCGGGGCGGAGAAGATGCGGGTGACGGGCCCCTCCTCCACCATGCGGCCGTCCTTCATCACGATCACGCGGTCGGCCATCTCAGCCACGACGCCCATGTCATGGGTGATGAGGACGATGGCAGTGCCCATCTCGCGGCGCAGGTCGCGCAGGAGGTCCAGAACCTCGCGCTGGACGGTGACGTCGAGCGCGGTCGTCGGCTCGTCGGCGATCAGGACGTCGGGCCGGAGAGCGAGCGCGAGTGCGATCATGACCCGTTGGCGCATGCCGCCCGAGAGCTCATGGGGATGCTGGTCGAGCCGCCGTCCGGGCTCGCTCAGCCGGACGGCACGCAAGGCCTCCAGCGCGCGGGCGCGGGCCTCGCGGCGGGGGATCGGTTCGTGGGCCTGGATCGCCTCCATGAGCTGCGCGCCCACGGTCATGACCGGGTTCAGCGAGGTCATGGGCTCTTGGAAGATCATGGCGACGCGATCGCCGCGCAGGGACCGCATCCGCCATTCCGGCAGGGTCAGGAGGTCGGTGCCGGAGAGGTTCACCCGGCCCGCGGTGGCGCTGACATTCGCCGGCAGCAGCCCCATGACGGCGAGCGAGGTGATAGACTTGCCCGACCCGGATTCGCCCGCGATGGCCAGCGTCTCGCCCCGGCGGAGCGCGAAGGAGATGCCCTCCACCAGAGGGCGCGGCCCCGCCTCCGTGTCCACGGAAACGGTCAGGCCCTCCACCGACAGGACGGGGAGACCGTCCGAGGCCTGGGCGGCCCCGGAGGAGAGAGTGTCGGCGAGGGTCACTCGAAGACCGCCCGGGGGAAGTAGAACGAGACGACCCAGTTCGGCACGTCCACCACCTCGCTGATCCGAAGATCCCCGCAGGTGGAGCAGAGCATGTACGCCTCCACCGCCGACATGCCCCGCGTGGCGCAGAGATGGTCGATCATGTTCGCGACCGCGTCCCGCGCGCCTGCCATGAGGTCCGGCCCGATGCCGGTCGTCACCTCGTAGCCCTTGGCGTCGAGGTGGCGCGTCACGGGCCCCTCTGTCACGAAGCGCGGCGTCCGGAGGTTCGCGCCCTTCACAAGGTCGAGCGTCAGGACCACGTCCATTGGGCTTTCGATGGCAGTGCCGCAGACCTCGCCGTCCCCCTGCGCGGCATGGGTGTCCCCCACGCTGAACAGGCCCCCCGCCACCTCGACGGGAAGGTAGAGCGTGGTGCCCACCCCCATGTCGCGGATGTCGAGGTTGCCGCCCACCCGCCGGGGCGGGACGACGGAATGGACCCCCGGCTCGGCCGGCGCCACCCCGATCGTCCCGGTGAAGGGCTTGAGCGGGATGGCCGCTTGGGCGCCCCACATCGCCGGAGCCATGGTCTGCGCGTCGTATTTCCAGACGATCAGCGCGGGGTCGAGGAACTGGTCGGCCAAGAGCCCGAAGCCGGGGATGTTGGCGGTCCAGCCCCAGGCGGTCCCTTCGCGCAGTTGCGGCGCGAAGCTGTCCAGCGTCACCTTGAGAGCGTCGCCGGGCTCGGCCCCTTCGACGTAGATCGGCCCCGACACCGGGTTGATCTTGCCGAAGTCTAGGTCAACGACGTCCTGAAGGGTCGAGGACGGGCCGAGCTGGCCCGCCGAGCTGTCGTGGCATTGGAAAAGGATGGTCGATCCGGGGGCGACCCGTTCGGCCGGGACAAGCGAGTTGTCCCAGCCGAAGTGGCTCTGCCGGCCGTGGATCGTGTAATCGCAGGCCTTGCACATGGTTCTTACTCGGTCACGTAGACGTAGTCGTAGTTCACCGGGATCGACACGGGGTCGACGAAAAGCGGGTCCTCGCCGCCCATGCGCGGCGACTTGATGGTGAACCGTTCTTCGTTGAAGACCGGCGCCCAGGGGGCGTCCTCCATCACGCGCATGTAGATGTCGGACCACTTCTGGAGCCGCTCCTCCGCCTGCCCGGGGTCGGACATGGCGTCGGCCTCGGTGGCCATCGCGTCCAGTTCCTCGTTGCAGTAGCGCGACCAGTTCCAGCCGCCCTCGACCGCGCCCGCGCAGCCCAGGATCGGGTAGTAGAAGTTGGCCGGGTCCGGGAAGTCCGCGATCCAGGCCATGCCGCCCGACCAGATCATCGGCGCGGTCCCTGCCCCGCCCGCCTCGATCACGTTGGCCTGGGCGAGGGACTGGATCGACACCTCGATCCCCACGGCCGCGAGGTCCTGCTGGATCGCCTGGGCGATGCGCGGGTTCGGGTCGGTGTTCATCACGTAAAGCTCGGTCGCGAAGCCGTCCGCGAACCCGGCCTCGGCTAGGAGCGCCTTGGCGCCTTCGGGATCATAGGCATAGCCCTCGTGCCCTTCGGTGTAGCCGGGCATGGAGGGGGGCAGCGGCTGGTTGGCGGGAACGGCCCGGCCGTTGATGATCTGGACGACGCTCTCCTTGTTGATGGCCATGTTCACGGCCTGACGGACCTGCACGTTGTCGAAGGGCGGCTGCGTCACGTTCATGGTGATGTAGCCGGTGTGGAGCTGTCCGCCCTGGACCACGCGCTCGGCCTGCGCGGGATCGGCCATCACCTCCTGGAACTTCGCCGGCGGGATGCCGTCGCCCACGAGGTCTACTTCGCCGTTCTGGAGCCGCAGCAGCGCCACGACGGGCTCCTGCCCCACCTCGAAGGTGATCTGGTCGACGTAAGGCACGCCCTCGCGCCAGTAGTCGGGGTTCTTCTCGAACACGAGCCGCTGGCCCGTGGTCCATTCGGCAAGCCGGAACGCCCCGCTGCCCACCGGCTCCCGCCCGAAGTCCTCGCCGGCGGCCTCCACGGCCTCGCGCGGGACCACCGACGCGAAGTTGAGAGCCAGCACATGCAGGAAGGTCGCGTCGGGGCGCGAAAGCTTGAACTGCACGGTCAGCGGATCGACCACGGTCACGCCCGACAGACCCTCGGCCTCGCCAGCCATGGCGGCATCGAAGCCCTCGATCATGCCGAAGAAGCCCGCGCCGGGGGACTGGGTCGCGGGATTCGTCACGCGGTCGAGCGAATACTTCACGTCCTGGGCCGTCATCTCGCGCCCGTTGTGGAAGGTGACCCCGGGGCGGAGCTTGAAGGTGTAGGTGAGGCCGTCCTCGCTGATCTCGTAGCTCTCGGCGACGCCCGGACGCAGTTCGGTGGTGCCCGGGACGTAATCCATGAGCCCGTCGAACAGCGACTTGATCATGGACCAGTTCTGCCAGTCGTAGCCGATCGCCGGGTCAAGGGTGGCCACGTCGTCCTTGTAGGTGATGGTGATCGACCCGCCGGGCGTGGCGTTCGGGTCGGCCTGATAGGTGTCCTGGTCCTGCGCAATCGCGGGCAGAGCGAGCGCCGCGAGGAGCGTGGTGGAGGCGAGCAATCTTTTCATTGTTATCTCCCGGTTGGTTGTCTCAGCGAAGGCGGATGCGCGGGTCGATGAAGGGCGTCACGAGGTCCGCAAGAAGGTTTCCGAGCACGATGGCAAAAGCCGAAACCAGCGTGACGCCCATGATGATCGGGATGTCGACGCGCTGGATCGCCTGCCAGGCGAGCTGGCCGATGCCGGGCCAGCCGAAGACGGACTCCACCACCACGATCCCGCCCATGAAGATGCCGATGTCGATGCCGATCATGGCGACGATGGGCAGGATCGCGTTGGGCAGGGCATGGCGCAGGATGATGCGCCGCCGCGTCAGGCCCTTGGCGCGGGCCGTGCGGATGAAGTCCTGGCGCAGCACCTCCACCATGGAGGAGCGCATCATGCGGGAGTACCAGCCGGCCCCGAGGATGCCCATGGTCAGCGCCGGCAGCACGAGATGCGCGGCTGTCCCGTAGCCGCCGATGGGGAACCACCGCAGCTGCACGGAGAAGACATAGAGCATCAGCAGCCCCACCACGAACTGCGGGGCCGAGACGCCCACGAAGCTCAGGATCATCAGGCTGTTGTCGGCGGCCGTGCCCCGGCGCAGCGCCGCGATGACGCCCATGGAGAGGCCCAGCACCAGCTCGCAGGCGATGGCCCCGGCCATGAGGAGAAGCGTCGGCGGCAGGCGCGCCCAGATCAGCTCGGACACATCCTCGCGCTGGAGGTAGCTGCGCCCCAGGTCGAGGTGGAGCAGGTTCCAGAGGTATCGCCCGTACTGGACCCAGAACGGCTGGTCGAGCCCGAGCTGGCGGCGGATCGATTCCACTGTCTCCGGCGTGGCCGACCGGCCCGCGATCTGGCGCACCGGATCGGCTGGCAGGACATACAGCAGGAAGAACGTGACGAGCGTGATGCCCAGCAAGATTAGCACCGACTCGGTCAGTCGGCGCGCGAGGTAGGCCGCCATCAGCTGCGCCCCCTCTGCGTCGGGTCCAGCACGTCGCGCAGCGCATCGCCCAGAAGGTTGAAGGCCAGCGCCAGCAGCAGGATCGCCACGCCGGGAAAGATCACCAGCCAGGGCGCGGACTGGAAGTAGGTCTGGTTCTCGAAGATGATGTTCCCCCAGGACGGCACGGGCGGCTGCACGCCGATACCAAGGAACGACAGCGTCGCCTCCAGCAGCACCGTGGTGGAGATGCCGAGCGTGCCCCAGACGATGATCGTGGGCAGCAGATGCGGCAGGATGTGGAGCATGAGGATGCGTCCGTGCCCTGCCCCGATGGCGCGCTCGGCGGCGATGAAGTCCCGCTCCGCGAGCGAGGTCGTCTCCGTATACAGGACGCGCGCGACCTGCACCCAGTTCACCAGCGCGATGACGAGGGCCACGATCCACAGCGACGGCGTGAAGATCGCGGCGAGGCAGATGGCGAGGAGAAGCGCCGGGAACGCCATCATCAGGTCGGTGAAGCGCATGAGGATGCTCCCCACCCAGCCGCGGAAGTAGCCGGCCGTCACGCCCACCAGTGTGCCGATGAGCAGCGCGAGCCCGTTCGCCGCGACCCCGATCACGAGCGAGGTCCGCGCGCCATGGAGGATACGGGTCAGGAGGTCGCGGCCCAGCAGGTCCGTCCCCAGGAGGAAGGGCGCCCCCGGCGGCATCGGCGCCCCTTCAAGCGTGAGCCCCTCGAAGAGCTGCTCGTCCCGGCCGAAGGGCGCGAGCCAGGGCGCCAGGATCGCGGCCAGAACGGTGACGAGGATCAGCACGAGGCCGATCAGCGCAAGCGGGCGGCGGCCTAGACGAGATAGCGCGCTGCGACGGCGGGGCTCAGGGACGGCGACGACGGACATCGGGTCCCTCCCGGCTTGCGACGACCCGGGCAGCCGCCTCTTCGATGGTGATGCGCCAGCCCATGGCCAGCTTGCGAAGATCGGCATAGGCGGCCTCGTCGTCCCCGCCCGCGGTGAGCAGCGTCACCGCGCGCACCACCGTCTGCCGTTCGGCCAAGCGGCTGCGAAGCCCCTCGATCTCGCCCGCCATCGCCCGGCGCGCCTCGAACGCGGTCCGGGCGATGAGAAGGGCGCTGTAGACGCCGCTGTCGCCCACGGGCTTGAGGAGTTGAGCATCCGCGCCCATCCGAAGCGCCCATTCCACGCGGCCCGGAGCCTCGGACCCGATCAGCGCGACGGTGGGCATGGGCGCCTGCCCGGGCCGCCAGGGGAACTGCTCGTCATGGCCCATGTCCATGTCAAAGAACACGAAATCCGCCCCGAGCGCCGAAGCCGGCAGGTCTGGCCAATGCGCCTCATGCGTGAGGCCGATAGCTGACAGCTGGCGGGCCAGCGCCTGCACGGTCGCGTGCGGCCGATGGAGGATCAGCGCCCGGGCTCCGCCCAGGTCGGGGACGCGCAGCCGCTTCATGGCCCCACCACCGACAGTTGCGGGCGCGGCAGGGTCATGCGGTCGCGCCGGGCGAGGTAGGGGTCCGGGGCCACGGCCTGCCAACGCTCCCGCACCCGGAAGGCCCCGCGCTCCACCTGCGCGATCAGCACGGGCAGCGTCGAATGATGTGTGGTGGGATCGATGGCGAGGGGGCCGCCGGGCCGCCCGAGGAGACCTGGGAGGTTAGCCTCAGTGCCCCGGGACAGGCGCACCGCCAGCGTGAGTACAGCGGCATGGGCCGCGGCCTCGAACGAGGAACTGGCGCCCGCGCCGTCGCGGAAATATGGCCCGGCCGAGATAAGGCCCTCGGCGGCCTCTCCCAGCGCGGACAGCTCGCATTCCGTCAGGTTGCAGCTCAGGATCGGGCAGCGGTCCGGCGCGAGGGCCGGATCGTCGCGCCCGAGCCGAGCCATGGCGGAAAGGAACGCATAGGACGACACGCCCACGAGATTGTTGAGCACGAAGGACGGACGCGTGGCGCGGATCTCCTCCACCATGCGGTCCACGTCGGTGTCACCCAGGGCGAGATAGCGTTCGCCCAGGACCTCGCCGCCGACCTCCCCCACCAGGTCGCGGGCGACACGGTTCATCTCCCAGCCCCAGATGTAGTTGGACCCGGTCAGGAACGCCCGCCGTCCCCAACGCGGGAAAGCCCAGCGCAAGAGGGGCAAGAGGTGCTGGTTGGGGCAGGCATGGGCGTAGACGACCTGCGAGGAGGCCTCAAAGCCTTCGTAAGGGCAGGCATACCACAACACGCCGCCCAGCCTCTCCAGGGTTGGGATGACCTCCTTGCGGCTCCAGGACGTCACGCAGCCCACGACATGCCGCGCGCCGCTGGCGAGGATCTCGGCGCAGAGGGGCGCATAAGCATCCACCTCGCCCTGGGGATCGCGCTCCACCGGGACGAGCGTGAGGCCGAGCGTCTCGTCGGCGTTGACCTCCGCGATGCCCCGCAGCGCGCCGTCGCGGCAGGCCTCGGACATGAGCCGGTAGCTCCCCGATCGCGAATACAGAAGGCCGACCTCTAAGCGCCGCATCAGTCCCCCAAAAAGCAAATGAGCCTCGCGCCACGTGGACCCTTGGGGACGCGGCGCGAGGCTCGATTGCCATCCGGGCCATGCCCGGTATTTCGAATCCCATTGAGTGATGCCTAGCCGCTCGCGTCAAGACATGTCGCATGCGTGCCGGGGCAAGTTTCGGACGGGGATCAAAAAGCAGGCATCGACCCGGCCGCGGCTGGTGTGCTGACTAGTGGGAGGGCTCTGCTCGTCTCAGGTGCGGCGCCGGACCCTCAGGTTGCACCCAGCCCTACGACTCCGCCGCGCGCAGAGACATGCGTGCGCCTCATCAGTTGAGCCGCACACCCCTCTCACGGTCGAACAGATGCATTGCCGTGGGCGGAGCCGAGAGCCAGATCTGCTCGGGGACCTCCTCACCTGCCGGCCAGATGGAGACCAGGGGCTGACCATCGACGCGCCCATGAACGAGGCGAGTGGCCCCGAGTTCCTCCACATAATCGACGCGAACCTGCAGCGCCTCTGCGGCCCCCGGCGCGGCGCGGCCGAAATCCTCCGGCCGGATCCCAAGGGTCACCGGGCCCCTACCCTCGCCCCTCATCGGCAAGGCGGCACCGCCAAGGTGAAGGCTGCCGCCGTCCTGCCGGGCCGAGAGCAGGTTCATGGCCGGAGCCCCGATGAAGGCGGCCACGAAGGTCGAGGCCGGCCGGCGATACACCTCCAAAGGCGCGCCGATCTGTTCGACCCGACCGCCGTTCAGCACCACCAGCCGGTCGGCGAGGGTCATGGCCTCCATCTGGTCGTGCGTGACATAGATCGAGGTCGTTCCTAGACGGCGCTGAAGCACGCGGATCTCGCCCCGCATTGAGTTGCGCAGCTTCGCGTCGAGGTTGGACAGCGGCTCGTCGAAGAGGAACACCGCAGGCTCGCGCACGATGGCGCGCCCCATGGCCACGCGCTGCCGCTGCCCCCCCGACAGGGCGCGCGGCTTGCGGTCGAGGAAGGCCCCGATCTCCAGGATCTCGGCGGCGGCGGCGACGCGGCGGGCGATCTCGTCCTTGGGCATGCGCCGGTTCGTGAGGCCATAGGCCAGGTTCTGCCGCACCGTCATGTGCGGATAAAGCGCGTAGTTCTGGAACACCATGGCGATGTCACGGTCCGCGGGCTCCACATCGTTCACGACGCGGTCGCCGATCCGGATCGTGCCGCTCGACACGGTCTCCAGCCCCGCGACCATGCGCAGGAGGGTGGACTTGCCGCAGCCCGATGGGCCCACCAGGACTAGGAACTCACCATCCACGATGTCGATCGAGATGTCTGTCACGGCGGGCGCGCCGCCGAAATAGGTCTTGCCCACGCGGTCGAGGGTGATGGATGCCATTCTACTTCTCCGCCTCGATCAGGCCCTTCACGAAGAGCCGCTGCATTGCGATCACGACAAAGACGGGCGGCAGCATCGCCAGCACGACCGCGGTCATCACGAAGTTCCATCTCGGGATAGCGTCGGCCACGTCGGCCATCCGCTTGATGCCCGCGACGACGGTGTAGTAGCGCGCGTCGGTCGTGACGAGGAGGGGCCAGAGGTACTGGTTCCAGCCGTAGATGAAGAGGATCACGAACAGCGCCGCCATGTTGGTCCGCGACAGCGGGATCAGGATGTCGCGGAAGAACTTCATCGGCCCGGCCCCGTCGATCCGCGCGGCCTCGGCCAACTCGTCCGGGATCGTCAGGAACACCTGCCGGAAAAGGAACGTCGCGGTCGCCGAGGCGATGAGCGGCACGGTGAGCCCGGCATAGGAGTTGAGCAGCCCCAGATTCGCCACGACCTCGAAGGTGGGAACGATCCGCACCTCAACGGGCAGCATCAGAGTGATGAAGATCAGCCAGAAGGCGAGTTGCCGGAACCTGAACCGGAAGTAGACGATGGCGAAGGCCGAGGTGATGGAGATCGCGATCTTCCCGAGCGCGATGACGAGGGCCATGATCAGGCTGTTCGTCATCATGAGCCCAAGCGGCGGCGCCCCGGAGGTCGACACGCCCTGCCCCAGCATCGCGGAGTAGTTCTCCAGCGCCTGATCACCGGGGAGGACGGGAATCACGCCCCGGGAGAATGCGGTCGGGGGATGCGTGGACGCGATCACGGCCAGGTAGACCGGGAAGATCACGACCACGACGCCCGCGATCAGCACGGCATGGGTGAGGATGTTGAGAAGGGGACGATGCTCGACCATGGCGTCAGTACTCCACCCGCCTCTCGATCCAGCGGAACTGGACCATGGTGATCGCGATCACGATGATCATGAGGATCACCGACTGCGCCGCCGACGACCCGAGGTCGAGCTGGATGAAGCCGTCCTCGTAGACCTTGTAGATCAGGATGTTGGTAGCCTGGTTGGGCCCGCCCTCGGTGGTCGCGTGGATGATCCCGAAGGTGTCGAACATCGTGTAGACGATGTTGACGACGAGGAGGAAGAACGTGGTCGGCGCGAGGAGGGGGAAGGTGATCGTCCAGAACCGCTTGAAAGGCCCTGCCCCGTCGATGGCCGCCGCTTCGCGCAAGCTGGCCGGGATCGCCTGGAGCCCAGCGAGGAAGAACAGGAAGTTGTAGCTGATCTGCTTCCAGGCCGCCGCGATCACGACAAGGATCATGGCGTCGGTGGAGCGGAGGCTGTGGTTCCAGTCGTAGCCCAGCCCTTCGAGGAGGTAGGGCAGGATGCCGATCGTGGGGTTGAAGATGAACCACCACATGATGCCCGCGACCGCAGGGGCGACGGCGTAGGGCCAGACCAGGAGTGTCGTGTAGACGCGGGCCGTCCGCACAACCCGGTCAGCCGCCACGGCAAGGAGGAGGGAAAGCCCCATCGACAGCACCGCCACGGAGATGGCGAAGACCACCGTGACCTGAAGTGAGTTCAGGTACTCCTCACTCCGCATCAGTGCCCGGTAGTTGGCGAGACCCGCAAAGGTCGTCGAAAGGCCGAACGCGTCCTCGCGCAGGAAGCTCTGCCGAACGGCCTGACCGGCCGGCCAGAGAAAGAAGACGATGGTGATCAGGAGCTGCGGCGCAAGCAGGAGCCATGGCAGCAACCGTCCGCCGAAGGTGGTTCGTTTCATGCCGGGGCACCCTGCGGGAAGCGGAAGGCCCGCGGTTGCGGGCCCTCCAGAACTCTCGGGATCGGGCGTTACTGCGCGGAGGTCGTCTCGAACTCCCGCAGGAGGGCGTTGCCACGCTCCACGACCGCGTCGAGCGCACCTTGCGCGTCCTTGTCCCCCGCGAGGAGGGCCTGGAACTCTTCGTCGATGATGTCCCGGACCTGAACGTAGCTGCCGAAGCGCAGGCCCTTCGAGTTCTCGGTGGGCTCGTTCAGCGTGATCTGCTGGATGCCGATCTCGCTGCCCGGGTTCTCCTCGTAGAAGCCCTGCTCACGCGACAGGTCGTAAGCCGCCTGGGTGATCGGCAGATAGCCGGAGAACTGGCTCCAGTCGGCCTGAACCTCAGGCGAGGACAGGTAGGAGAAGAAGTCCGCCACGCCGCGGTAGGTCTCCTCCTCGTGGCCCTGGAGAACCCAGAGCGTCGCTCCGCCGATGATGGAGTTCTGCGGCGCGCCTTCTACGCTCGCATAGTAGGGCAGCATGCCGTAGCCGACCTCGAAGTCTGTGGCGTTGGCGACCACGGCGGCGCGACCGGCCGAGGAGTTGAAGAAGATCGCGCATTCCTGGCTGTAGAACCGGGGCGGTGCGTCATCCCCGCCGCCCGGGCCGCCATACTGGAACAGCCCCTCTTCCTGCCAGCGGGCGAGGTTGCCCCAGTGCTGCACCTGGACTGGACCGTTGAGCGAAAGCTCCGCCCCGAACCCGCCGAACCCGTTCTCGAGCGTGCCGATGGGCTGGTTGTGCCACGCCGAAAGGTTCTCGGTGTGGATCCAGCTGATCCAGGCGGTGGTGAAGCCGCAGGTCGCGGCGCCCGACTCGATGATCTGGCGCGAGAACTGCTCAAGCTCCTCCCAGGTCTTGGGGGGCGTCTCGGGGTCGAGGCCCGCGGCTTCGAACACGTCTTTGTTGTAGTACATGATCGGCGTGGAGGAGTTGAACGGCATCGAGAGCATATTGCCCTCGGGGTCGGTGTAGTAGCCCACGACCGAGGGCAGGAAGGCGGCGGGGTCGAACTCCGCGCCCATGTCCTGCATCAGCTGGTAGACCGGGTAGGTCGCCCCCTGGGCCGCCATCATCGTCCCGGTGCCCACTTCGAACACCTGCACGATGGCCGGCTGCTCATCGGCGCGGAAAGCCGCGATGGCCGCGGTCATCGTCTCGGGATAGGAGCCCTTGAAGGTCGGGACGACGACGTAGTCCTGCTGGCTGGCGTTGTAGCCGGCGACGATTTCCTCAAGCTTGGCGCCAAGCTCGCCGCCCATGGCGTGCCACCAGTGGACCTCGGTCTGAGCGGCTGCGGCGGAGGTGGTGGCAACGAGGGCAAGTGCCGAGACCGTTATGTAACGGGTCATTTGATCCTCCCAATTCGTTTGGATTTTCTTGTTATTAGGAAAGATCGTGACGGCCGCACGGAGGTTGTGTCAAGGTTTTGTAACAGTCCCGCCACAATCCTGACGCGCCGTCAGATCGCAACGCGCCAGCGTCCTGGCGGCCGTTTCGCGGCGAAGGATCAGGCGAGGTAGCCTTCGAAGGTGATGTTCTCCGCCGCCAGTCGCCCCTCGTGCTCGGCCTCGAGCGAGGTGATAGTCCAGCAAAGGAGAGCCGCGCCCTGCGCCTTCAGCTCCCGTACCCGTGGCCTGGACAGGTCCTTGTACTGGTGGCTGATGAAGCAGGCCCCAACCCGTTCGTAGTCGGGGATCTCCCGCAGGCGGTCGCACATCTCGGGCGTCAGGTGCCGCCAATTCTCAGGCCGGTACGCATCGGTGGTGAGCCCTCGCGGCAGGCCGGGTGAATGCTCGGCCATGGCGGCCATGGAATGGGGGTTGAAGGACATCAGCGCCACCGGCCCCTCATAGCCGCGGAGCACGCTGGCGACCGCCTGTTCCAGCGGCCCTACATTAGGGCCCATGTGTCCATCCTGATCCTTGATCTCGATGAGCAGGGGCACCCGTCCGCCGACCAGATCGAGGACCTGTCGGAGCGTGGGAATCGTCTCGGGCCCGCCCAGCAGCGGCAGGCGGCCCAACTCGTCCGCCGTGCGATCCCGGACGTGGCCCTCCTCCCCCGTGAGGCGCACCAGCGTCGAGTCGTGAACGACCATCGGCACCCCGTCCGAGCTGGGCTGGATGTCGAGTTCGATCCCGTAGCCCTGCTCCACGGCCGCCTGCATCGCCGCGCGACTGTTCTCGGGCCTTCCATCCTCTCGGTCGTGCAGGCCACGATGCGCGATCGGGCGGGAAAGGAAGATGTCGGGGAGCTTCATCGGGGATCGTTCCTTTAGTGATCGGGTGTCTCCCCAAACATGGACCCGCTCTGCGCGGTGGGAAAGCGGCAGTTCCAGACGGCTCCGAGGAGCGCTGTTAGGGCACGGATGGACGCGCCCGATCTGTTGTGCGCCACGGGACGTGCCGGAACCGCTCAGCCGTCTCAGGCTTTTCGGTCCAGTCCGCTGTCCGGCCTCACTCGGGTCACATTCGTATTACTAAAAGTTCCACGCCTTGGCAGGTGCCTGGTGGGATTTGATGGAAGAGACTCGCTGTGCCTGAACTCCTCCGGATGCGACTGCTTGATTCCGACGAGCCTGCCACTCATCGCAGCTCGTTCGAAGTCGCTCTGAAGCAAGCGTTGCTCAAGACCTATCCTCTGGCCCCGGTCGTCGAGGACGTGGACGACAAGTTCGTCCGTCTTTTGGAGCGGATGGCCGCTCTCGATCTGGACAAGAAGCGCGCGGGTTAAGAGTTCGGCGTCCTGGGGAACAGCATCCGCGCTCCACTTTTCGTCAGACATTCGCGAGGCTCCACACGAATTGCGGCCGGATGTTCGTGCGGCAAAGGGCAAGGGGACCGCGGAAAGCAACCGTGGCCCCCTTCATCCTCAGGCAGCGAGCGCTTTGCCGTCCAACTCCATCGCGGTCAGGCGCGCCGGATGCGCCGCGCAACGGGCGACCCAGTCCCTGATGCGCTCGCAACCCGGGTCGAGGTCCTGGAACCAGAGATAGGGCGATGAGACGAGCAGGTCCGCCGCCGTGTAGTGGTCGCCCACGAGCCAAGGCCCCTCTGCGAGCGCAGTGGAGAGGCGCTCCCGGATCTCGGCGGGACCCCGGAATGTGGCGGTCAGGAACGGGTGCGACAGCCCCGCCGCGTCGTGGACGAGCGCGGGCTCCATGACGCCCGCATACCAGGACAGCCAGGACACGTACCGCCCCCGCTGCGGATGCCCGGGCGGCACGCCCAGATCCGATTCGGGAAACAGGTCCGTCAGGTAGAGCAGAATCGCGGCGCTTTCCCAGATAGCCACCCCGTCATGGACAAGGAGCGGCACCTTGCCCTCCGGATGCGGGTTCGACGGGTCGCGGCGCCCCGTGCCATCGAACCGCGCGACAGTGACGTCGCGGATATCCACCCAGTCGAATATGTCCATCGCCGCAATAAGCGCGAGCACGCGGGACGAGCGGGTCATGGGCGAGTGGTAGAAGGTGATCATGGGGCGGTTCCTTCGCTGGGTTGCCAATCGGGATGCCCCTGTTATCGTCCGGCCCTGCTGACAGTATGCGTCAGGAGGAGCGATGCCTCGCAGCGACCGCCTGTTTCGGCTTCTCCACGCCCTGCGAAGCCTGCCCGCCCCAGTGACCGCCGCGCGACTCGCGGAGGTGACCGAGGTTTCCGTCCGCTCCATCTACCGCGACATTGCGGCGCTCCGGGCGTCCGGCGCACGGATCGACGGAGAGGCCGGCTATGGCTACGTGCTGGAGGAAGACCCGGCGCTCCCACCCCAAAGCTTCACGCGGCTGGAGATCGAGGCGCTGCTCCTGGGTCTCTCCGAAGTGCGGCAATCGGGTGACGCGCAGCTTGCCCAAGCGGCCGAGGCCGTTGCCGCCAAGATCGTCGCCCGGCTGCCCGAACGGCAGGCGCGCGAGGCCGCGCACGCTGTCCTGCACCTGTACCGACGCGGCCGGCGCCACGTCCCCGAGCACGACCTCCGGCTGATCAGGGAGGCGGCCTGGGAAGAGCGGGCCGTCGACATCGCATACCGCGACGAGGCCGGGCGCTGCACCCAACGCCGGGTCTGGCCGCTGGTGATCGCCTATCTGGACGAGACGCTCATGATGCTGGGCTGGTGCCTGCTGCGTGACGACTAC
>CADCUU010000180.1 GCA_902805995.1 uncultured Rubellimicrobium sp. | reverse complement strand
CCCGGTAGATGCCGCAGCGCTCCATCAGCCCCGCCACATAGTCGTCTATCCCCTCGGGCGAGACGATGCGGTGGACGCTCGGCGCTTCCCCGATCAGGTCTGCCACGCGCTGCCGCGGGTTGAGCGAGGAGAAGGGGTCCTGGAAGATCATCTGCCGATCAAGACCCTCGGTCGTCTCACGCGGGCGCCCTTCTTGCAGAATCTCGCCCGAGCTGGGGCTGGTGAGGCCCGCCACGAGGCGGCCAAGAGTGGACTTGCCACAGCCCGACTCGCCCACGACGCCTAGCACCTCCCCGCGCGCGATTGCGAAGCTCACGCCGTCGAGTGCCCGGACCGGCCGGGGCGGGGAAGCTAGGCGCAGCGCCGCGAGACCGCGCCCTACCAGCGTCGGCGCACGGCCATAGACCTTGGAAAGGTTGCGCGCCTCGATCAGCGGAGCCTTGGTCACGCCGCGGCCTCTGTCAGCGGATAGAAGCACCGCGCCACCTGGTCGGGCCCCACGGGGGTATTCTCGGGCCTTTGCAGGCAAACTGCCCCGCGGCGCGAGCAGCGCGGGGCAAAGGCGCAGCCCTCAGGCAGCTCAGTTAGGGAAGGCATCCGACCAGGGATCTGCGGCAGCCGCTGCCCCTTTGGATGGGTGGCCGGCACACTGTCGATCAGGCCGCGCGTATAGGGATGAGCCGGACGGTCGAGCACGGCGTCCACCGGCCCCTCCTCAACGATGCGGCCAGCGTACATGACAGCGATGCGGTCGGCGATGCCGGCCACGACCGCTAGGTCATGGGTAATCCAGATCAGCGCCGTCCCCCGCTCCTGGCAGAGGCCCTGCACAACCGAAAGGATCTGGCCCTGGATCGTCACGTCCAGGGCGGTGGTCGGCTCGTCGGCGATGACGATGGCGGGCCGGTGCAGGAGCGCGATGGCGATGGCCACGCGCTGGCGCATACCCCACGACAGCCCGTGCGCATAGGCGCCCGGCCGCGCCCCCGGATCGGCCAACCCCACCTCGGC
>CADCUU010000179.1 GCA_902805995.1 uncultured Rubellimicrobium sp. | reverse complement strand
TATGGGACCAGCGGCCGTCGAGCCAGTCGGCCTTGTTCGGGCGGAAGACCTTCCCGGCCTCGAACTCCTCGTTGAGGCGGGCCTGGAACTGGGCCTTCATCTCCTCGACTTCGCCTTCGGGGATGAGGCCGTCCTTGACCAGACGCTCGGTGTAGAGGGTCAGGGTCGTCTTCTGCTTCTTGATCCGGTTGTACATCGCCGGATTGGTGAACATGGGCTCGTCGCCCTCGTTATGGCCGAAGCGACGGTAGCAGAAGATGTCGAGGACCACGTCCTTGTGGAACCGCTGCCGGAACTCGGTCGCGACCTTGGCGGCGTGGACCACGGCCTCCGGGTCGTCGCCGTTGACGTGGAAGATCGGTGCCTCGACCATCAGGGCGATGTCGGTCGGGTAGGGGGAGGAGCGCGAGAAGTGCGGCGCGGTGGTGAAGCCGATCTGGTTGTTCACCACGATGTGGATCGTGCCGCCGGTGCGGTGCCCCTTGAGGCCCGACAGGCCGAAGCATTCCGCGACGACGCCCTGGCCCGCGAAGGCCGCGTCGCCGTGCAGCAGGATCGACAGGACCTTGGTGCGGTCGGGGTCTTGGAGCTGGTCCTGCTTGGCGCGAACCTTGCCGATGACGACGGGGTTCACCGCCTCCAGATGGGAGGGGTTGGCGGTGAGCGACAGGTGGACCTTGTTGCCGTCGAACTCGCGGTCCGAGGAGGCGCCGAGGTGGTACTTCACGTCGCCGGAGCCGTCCACGTCCTCGGGCTTGTAGGAGCCGCCCTGGAATTCGTGGAAGATCGCGCGATAGGGCTTCTGCATCACGGTGGCGAGGATGTTCAGGCGGCCCCGGTGAGGCATGCCCACCACGATGTCCTGCACGCCCAGCGCGCCGCCGCGCTTGATGATCTGCTCCATCGCGGGGATCAGCGCCTCGGCTCCGTCGAGGCCGAAGCGCTTGGTGCCGGTGTACTTCACGTGGAGGAACTTCTCGAATCCCTCGGCCTCCACCAGCTTGTTCAGGATCGCGCGGCGGCCGTTCTGGGTGAAGCTGATCTCCTTGCCGTAGCCCTCGATCCGCTCCTTGAGCCACTGGACCTGCTCGGGGTCGGAGACGTGCATGTACTGGAGCGCGAAGGTGCCGCAGTAGGTGCGCTTCACGATGTCCAGGATCTGGCGCATCGACGCGACCTCAAGCCCCAGCACGTTGTCGATGAAGATCGGCCGGTCCATGTCGGCGGCGGAGAAGCCGTAGGAGGCGGGCTCCAGCTCCGGATGGGTGGTGGCGTCGCGCATCCCCAGCGGGTCGAGGTTGGCGATCAGGTGGCCGCGGATCCGATAGGCGCGGATCAGCATCAGCGCGCGGATGGAGTCGAGCACCGCCTTGCGAAGCTGGTCGTCGGTGATCGCGACGCCCTTTTCCTCGGCCTTGGCCTTGACCTTGTCGCCCGCGGCCTTCGCCTCCGCCGGCCACTGGCCGGTCAGGGCGGAGGTGAGCTCGTCCGTGGGCATGGGCGGCCAGTCGGCGCGCGCCCAGCTTGGGGACGTGGTGGCGGGCTCCGCAAGGGCGGCGAAGAAGTCGCGCCAGGACTGGTCCACCGAGGCGGGGTCCTTCTGGAAGCGCTCGTGCAGCCCTTCGACATAAGATGCGTTGGCACCCTGGAGGAAGGAGGAGGCGCGGAACTGGTCGTTGGAGGGCTGGTCGGTCATTGGGTCACCTCGGGGAGTGCGACATTCAATTGGTCAGCAGCAGGTTTTCGGCTTCGAATGCGACAACGGTCGCGAGGGAGGCGGTGGTGTTGAAGCGCGAACGATAAGTTTCAAGGGTGCTGAAGCCGGAGGTATCGATATAGGTCAGCTTGCCCGAATATCCGGATGTCGTCGCATAAGTGATGACATGCTCTTCGCCGTTGGCCCGACGCAGCGCCGTTCTGAGATCGGTCGGCCCGAGTTCGTCGGGAAGAAGGTTCTCCACATCCGCCCGGGTGATCGGGACCGAAGAGTGCAAGGTGCAGGAGATGAAGTATCCCGACCTCGAAGCACTTTGCTTGAAGATGAAGATCTTGAGCGCGGCCGATTCGTCTGGAGCCATGTAGTACAGGACGGCGGCTCCGCTGTGCTCGCGGATGTAGGCGACGATGGCCCCCGGATCGGCCGGACGCCCTCCGGGCGCGATGCCGGTTGGGGCTTCGTCGCCCGGTTCGACACGACTGACGAGAGGGCGTGCGATGCCTCCCGCGAGCGCTGCGTCATGCGCGTTGCCTTCGCCCCTGACGAAAGGGCCCGGCCGTCCCGCAACGAAGGCCAGGGCGAAGAGATCACCTGCCGCTGCGGTGTCATCCGCGATGGTCCAGTTTGCTGCGTTCAGCGCCTCCAGCCGATCCTGGATCGAGACCGGCTGACCGGCGCAGGCATGGAACGCCGCCTGCAGCGGGCCATCCGCGATGCCGTAAGAGGATGCTGAGCGCGGCAGGGCCGTCGCGGCGAGCCCGATGGCCGCCGCAGCGCATGTCTTGCTCCAGATCCCTCGCTGCATCCTGTGCCTCGCAATGGCCGGCGGGCGCCTGCCTTACCCCTTGATCGCCTTGAGCACGGCCTCGCCCAGGCCGGCGGGGCTGTCGGCGACGACGATGCCGGCGGCCTTCATGGCCTCGATCTTGCTCTCCGCGTCGCCCTTGCCGCCCGAGACGATGGCGCCGGCATGGCCCATGCGGCGGCCCGCGGGGGCGGTGCGGCCGGCGATGAAGCCCGCGGTGGGCTTCCATCTACCGGCCTTCTTCTCATCCGCGAGGAACTGGGCGGCTTCTTCCTCGGCGGAGCCGCCGATCTCGCCGATCATGATGATCGACTGGGTCTCCGGGTCGGCGAGGAACATCTCGAGGACGTCGAGATGCTCCATCCCCTTGATCGGGTCGCCGCCGATACCGACGGCGGTGGACTGGCCCAGGCCCACGTCGGTGGTCTGCTTGACCGCCTCGTAGGTGAGCGTGCCGGAGCGGGAGACGACGCCCACGGTGCCCCTTGAGAAGATGGAGCCCGGCATGATGCCGATCTTGCATTCGCCGGGGGTCATGATGCCGGGGCAGTTGGGGCCGATGAGGCGGGTCTGGGACCCTGCGAGCGCGCGCTTGACGCGCATCATGTCGAGGACGGGGATGCCCTCGGTGATGCAGACGACGAGGGGGATCCGGGCGTCGATGGCCTCGAGGATCGAGTCGGCGGCGAAGGGCGGCGGGACGTAGATGACGGAAGCGTCGGCGCCCGTGCGCTCCACGGCCTCGTGGACCGAGTCGAAGACGGGGAGGCCGAGATGCTCGGTCCCGCCTTTGCCGGGGGTCACGCCGCCGACCATCTTGGTGCCGTAGGCGATGGCCTGTTCGGAGTGGAAGGTCCCCTGCGAGCCGGTGAAGCCCTGGGTGATGACCTTGGTGGAGGAGTTGACGAGGATGGACATCGGCTTAGCCCCTGACTGCCTTGACGACCTTTGCGGCCGCATCTGAAAGATCGTCGGCGGCGATGACGTTCAGCCCCGAGTCGCGGATGATCTGCTTGCCGAGGTCGACGTTCGTCCCCTCCAGCCGCACGACGAGGGGGACGGAGAGGCCGACCTCCTTCACCGCCGTCAGGATGCCCTCGGCGATGATGTCGCAGCGCATGATGCCGCCGAAGATGTTGACGAGGATGCCCTTCACGTTCGGGTCCGAGGTGATGATCTTGAAGGCCTCGGTCACCTTCTCCTTGGTGGCGCCGCCGCCCACGTCGAGGAAGTTGGCGGGCTCCGCGCCGTAGAGCTTGATGATGTCCATGGTGGCCATGGCCAGGCCCGCGCCGTTGACCATGCAGCCGATCTCGCCGTCCAAGGCGATGTAGCTGAGGTCGTACTTCGAGGCCTCGATCTCCTTGTCGTCCACCTCGGTGTCGTCGGCGAGGGCCGCGATGTCGGGGTGGCGGTAGAGCGCGTTGTTGTCGAAGCCGATCTTGGCGTCGAGGCAGTGGAGCTGGCCCGCCTTTGTCACGATGAGCGGGTTGATCTCCAGCATCTCCATGTCCTTGGCGACGAAGAGATCGTAGAGCTTGCCCATCAGGGACACGCACTGCTTGACCTGGTTGCCGGTCAGGCCGAGCTCGAAGGCGATGCGGCGGCCGTGATAGGCCTGGTAGCCGGTCGCGGGGTCGATGTTCAGCGTGAGGATCTTCTCGGGAGTCGAGTGGGCGACCTCCTCGATGTCCATGCCGCCTTCGGTGGAGACCACGAAGGAAATGCGCGAGGTCTGACGGTCCACGAGGAGCGCGAGATAGAGTTCGCGGGCGATGTCGGCGCCGTCCTCGATGTAGACGCGGTTGACCTGCTTGCCGGCGTCGCCCGTCTGCTTGGTCACGAGGGTGCGGCCCAGCATGCGGCGGGCCTCCTGCTCGGCTTCCTCGACGGAGCGGGCGAGGCGGACGCCGCCCTTTTCGCCTGCGTCGGGCTCCTTGAAGTGGCCCTTGCCGCGGCCGCCCGCGTGGATCTGCGCCTTCACGACCCAGATGGGGCCGTCGATCTGGCCGGCGGCGGTCTTGGCCTCCTCGGCGCGCAGAACGGCGCGGCCGTCCGAGACCGGGCAGCCCGCGGCCCGGAGAAGCTCCTTGGCCTGGTATTCGTGGATGTTCATGGCGTGCGCTCCCCTGGTCGGCCGTCGCGCGGCCCTTCAACCATAGGTCGGAGGGTCGCGACAAACAGAAACGACGGGCGTCGGCGAAAAACCGAACGCTTGTGATCACAGCCGTTCGGGCTGTGGTCACGGGTGCGGCATCAGTTCAGGACGACCATGTAGAGCGCCGAATCACCTTGGAGGTAGCTGGTGAAGAGCTGGAGGCTCTGACCGTTGGCGAGGGGACCCTGGCGCAGGTAGGGCAGGAGGCTGGAGCCCTGGATCAGGCCGACCATGTCCACACTCGGGGGGTCCTGGAGGAATGCGTGGAGGTCGAAGCCCGCGCCGTCGCCCAGGCGCCAGTGGGGGATCAGCAGCTGACCCTGCAGGACCTTTTCCGCGTCCGCGAGGACCATCAGCCACATGGGGCCGATCTCGGGTGGGAAGGGGAGGCCGGTGGCGCTTTGCTGGTTCTTGTTGGGGATCCATTCGCGGTCGTTGTCGCCCTCGCGCGGGACCAGGGACCAGAAGCGGCGGTTGTCCTCCACGGTGGCGAGGAGGTGGTCGCGCGCGGCGCGGGTGCGGGCGGGGTCGAGCGGGCCTTCGATGGCCATGACGAACATGGCGATCATGTCGGCCACGTCGCCGAACTGGTTGCTGAAGGTGAACTCGTTGTTGGGGGCGGGGAGACCCAGTTCGGCGAAACCTTCGCGCGAGGCGAGAACGCGGGCGATGGCCTCGGACGGGTGGGTGGCGAGGACGGCGTTGGCGGTGCCTGCGAGGAGGTG
>CADCUU010000178.1 GCA_902805995.1 uncultured Rubellimicrobium sp. | reverse complement strand
CGCGCGGCGTCGCTGGCCGCCCCGGTGCTTCAGGCCGCGCAACGCGACCCGGAGGCCGCGCTTTGCGGTGGCCTCGCCATGCCCGAGGGGCGCAAGCGCCTCCGCCTTCTCTGGGCGACGCTCCGCGGCGGTTGGTAGGCCCTCAGGCCGTCGCGCGGGGACGGAACGCGAGCCAGATCAGCGCCGCGCCCGCCAGCACGAGGAACGGCACCATGGCGATGTTGACGAGCCGCCACCCTTCGGCCGCCGTTCCGCCCGCGCAGTTCATGAGCCCGCCCGAGGCCAGCGACGCAAGCGTCACGCAGCCCATGACGATGGCGTCGTTCATGCCCTGCACCCGCCCGCGCTCGTGCGGAGCATGGGCCGAGGTGAGCATCGCCGTGGCCCCGATGAAGCCGAAGTTCCAGCCCAGCCCCAGGAGCATCAGCGTCACGAAGAAATGCCCAAGCTCCACCCCCGACAGCCCGACCAGCCCGGCGCTGGCAAGGATCACGAGGCCAGTCATGACGATCGTCCGCGCGCCGAAGCGGGCGATCAGGTGCCCCGTGAAGAAAGATGGCACGAACATCGCCAGAACATGGGCCGAGATGATGTCCGCCGCGTCGGAGGGCGTGAAGCCGCAGCCCACGACCGCGAGCGGGGTCGAGGTCATGACGAGGTTCATGAGCGAGTAGGACACCATCCCGCAGACCACGGCGACAAGGATCGTGGGGCGCGACAGAAGCTCGATCCAGGTCGGCCCCCTGGGCGCGCCGGCAGGGGCGCGGGCCGGGGCCGGGAGGTCGAGCAGGAAGAAGAGCCCCGCGCCCAGCACATTGATCGCCATCGCGACGAGGTAGGTCCCGAGGAACGGCACCGGGAAGAGGTCGTTCGTCACCTTGACCAGTTGCGGCCCGATCAGCGCCGAGATGAGCCCCCCTGCGAGCACCCAGGAGATCGCCTTGGGCTTGAAGGCGTCCGAGGCGGCGTCCGTGGCGGCGAAGCGGTAGAAGCCCTGCGCGGCCATGTAGCTCCCCGTCAGGAAGCTCCCGAGAAGGAAAAGCGGAAAGCTTGATGCCGACAGGCCCCAGGCGGCGAGGCCGGAGCCCAGGAGGCCCCCGGTTGCGCCGAGGAGGAAGCCGGGCTTGCGGCCGTGGCGCTGCATGAAGCCCGACAGGAGCGGCGCCGTGAACATCGCGCCGAACACAATCATGGAGATGGGCAGCGTGGCGAGGCAGTGAATCGGGGCCAGCATGTTCCCGGCAAGGCCGCCGACCACGAAGACCATTGTCGTCTGGCTGCCCAGCACGGCCTGCGCGGCCACGAGCACGAGGACGTTCCGCTTGGCGCGGCGGTCGTCGGGAAAGGCGGCGTCGGTCATGGCGGGAGCGTTAGTCCCGCGACCTCGGGCTGTCCATCCGCGCGGTCGATCAGATGCGCGAAGGAGCCTGCGACCCTGTGCCGCCGGAGCCCCATGGGGGCGAGTTCGGCCCCTTCGGTGTCCCATGCCCTAAAGAGCGGGTCGCCGGCGGCGTGCAGCGTGGTGGCGTAGTGGAATTCGTGCGCCGTCCAGGTTCCGGGAAACGGGCCGCCCAGCGCCTCGACGCGGCGATAGCCCAGATGAAGCCGGCGTTGCGCGAAGGAGGTGGAGAGTTGCAGCAGCCCGGCCATTCGGTGGTGAGTGCCCTCGGCGTCGATGAGGGTCTCTCCCAAGACCATGTAGCCGCCGCATTCACCGTATATATCAGAGGTCTGCGAGGCGATCCTGAGACTCTGCAGGAAGCGTTGGGCGGCTGCGATCCGGCCGGCGTGAAGCTCCGGATAGCCGCCGGGGAGGATGACCAGATCGGCGTCCGGCACGGGATCGTCGGCGACAGGCGAGAAAAACGTGATCTCGGCCCCGGCGGTCCGCCAGTCGGCCAGCAGGTGGGGATAGGCGAAGGCGAAGGCGGCGTCGCGCGCGACGGCAATCCTCTGCGCCGGGGGCGGCACGCGCGGGCCCGGCGTCGAGGGCAGGACCGTGCTCCCGGTCAGGGTGAGCAGGGCGTCGATGTCGAGGTGCCGCTCCGCAAGGTCGGCGGCTTGGTCAAGAAAGCGTTCGAGGTCCGGCCGCTCCTCGGCTTGCACGAGGCCCAGATGGCGGGAGGGGTGGGCAAGCGCCTCGGACCGGGGCAGGACGCCCAGCACGGAAAGGCCGACCCTGGCGAGCGCCCGCTCCAGCATCGCGCGATGGCGGTCGGAGCCCACGCGGTTCAGGATCACCCCGGCGACACGGATGGTGGCGTCATGCCGTGCGAAGCCTGCGGCCAGCGGGGCTACCGACTGCGCCATCCGGGCCGCATCCACCACGAGGACGACCGGCAGGCCCAGCAGCCGGGCGAGGTCGGCGGTAGCGCCGCGTCCGTCCGGGGGTGCCCCGTCGAAGAGGCCCATCGCGCCCTCGATCACCAGCGTGCCGTCGCCCCCGGCCAGTGAGCGGATCCGATCCGCTCCCATTGCCCAGGCGTCGAGGTTCATGCAGGGCGCGCCGCAGGCGGCCTCGTGAAAGCGCGGGTCGATGTAGTCCGGGCCCGACTTGGCGGCCCTCACCGTTACACCCCGGCGTCGCAGCGCGCGCAGGAAGCCCAGCGTCACGGTGGTCTTGCCCGAACCGGAGGCGGGGGCCGCGACGATCAGCCCGCCCATGGGTCAGGCGCTCTCGGACCGGTCGCGCAGGTTCAAGGGGGCGGGGTCGCGCGTCGTCCCCTGCCAGTCGAGCGCCTGCCGCAGCAGGACGTTCCGGCCGATGCAGATGATCGCGGGCGGCTCCACCCGGGCGGCCTCCTCGGGGAGGTGGGCGAGCGTCGTCTCGATCACCGCCTGCCGGGGGGTGGTGGCATCGGTGACAATAGCGACGGGTTCGGACGCGCTGCGCCCGGCGGCGAGCAGCGCCGCGGCAATCGTCGCGGCGTGCTTGAGGCCCATGTAGATCACGATGACCTCGGAGGCGCGGGCGATGGCGCCCCAGTCGAGGGCCGATGGCGCGGAGCCGGTCTGGTCGTGCCCGGTGACGAAGGTCACGGACTGGTTCACGTCGCGGTGCGTCACCGGAATGCCTGCATAGGCCAGCCCGCCGATCCCTGCCGAGATGCCGGGCACGATCCGGATCGGGATGCCGTGCGACACAAGGGTCTGCCCTTCCTCGCCGCCGCGGCCGAAGACGAAGGGGTCCCCGCCCTTGAGCCGCAGGACCCGCTTGCCCTGGCGCGCAAGCTCCACGAGTCGCAGGGAGATGTCGCGTTGGAGAGGCGAGGGCTTGCCGCCGCGCTTGCCCGCGTAAAGGTGTTCGGCCTGCGGGGCCCAGGCGAGGATCGCGGGCTCCACAAGGGCGTCGTAGACGACGACGTCGGCCTGCCGCAGCGCGTTCAGGGCATGGAGCGTCAGGAGGCCCGGGTCTCCCGGTCCGGCACCCACGAGCCAGACCCAGCCGGGGAGGAATTCAGGCCAGTCGAGGGGGGGCAGGGCGGACATGGCGACGCTTATGCCCCGCCCGGAGGTCCGGCGAAAGTCCCGCTGCGACCGGAACAGTGGTCCGTGCGACCTCTGGAACAGGCGCGAAGGCTGCGTGCGCTCTCGGGACCGTCAGGGCGGGACACGGGTGGCCCCCTTGCCGCCGCCCGTTGCCGCCCTCATGATCGTGCATCGTGACCGAAGCGCCTCCTCTCCGCCGTGGCTGGACCACAGGTGCCTGTGCCACGGCGGCGGTCCGGGCGGCGCTGTCGCGCCTCTGGGGCGGGACGTGGCCGGAGACGGTGTCGATCACCCTTCCGAGGGGAGAGACTCCCGTGTTCGCCATCGCGCACCGCGCCGAGGGGCCCGGCTGGGTCGAGGCTGGGATCATCAAGGACGCGGGCGACGACCCGGACGTGACCCATGGGGCGCTGATCGTCGCGCGGGTCGCGCCCTCCGCCGGGGGCCTCGTGTTCCGCGCGGGCGAGGGGGTGGGCACCGTGACGCGGCCCGGCCTACCCATCCCGCCCGGCGAGCCCGCGATCAACCCCGTCCCCCGCGCCATGATGGACGAGGTCGTGGCGCAGCTCGCCTCGGACTTCGGCCGCGCCCCGGACATCGAGATCACCGTGTCGATCCCGGGGGGCGAGGAGATCGCGCGCCGGACCTGGAACCCGCGGCTGGGGATCGAGGGGGGGCTGTCCATCCTGGGGACGACCGGGATCGTGCGCCCATTCTCCTGCGCGGCCTGGATCGCCTCCATCCATCGCGGGATCGATGTGGCGCGGGCGACGGGGCTGACCCATGTGGCGGGCTGCACCGGAGCTACGAGCGAAGCCGCGGTCCGGGCGCTCCATGGCTTGCCCGAACACGCCATGATCGACATGGGCGACTTTGCGGGCGGGATGCTGAAATACCTGCGCCGCCATCCGGTGCCGCGCGTGACGCTGGGCGGCGGCCTCGCCAAGATCGCCAAGTTCGCGCAGGGGGCCCAAGACCTCCATTCCGGGCGCAGCGAGCTGGACATGGGGGCGCTGGCCGTTCTGGCCGGTGATCCCCGCGTGGCCGAGGCGCCGACCGCTCTCGCCGCGCTGGGCCTTTGCGGGCCGCAGTTGGCGCAGCGCGTGGCCGAGGAGGCGCAACGCAGGCTCGGCGCGATGCTGGAGGGTGCGGCGATCGTGACCGACGTGGTGGTTGTAGACCGCGCCGGTGCGGTAATCGGGTTGGCCGGGCCGTGACACTCCTGCTGCTGGCGGGGACGTCGGATGCGCGGCGGCTTGCGCAGGGGCTGGCCGACAGGGGCGTGCCGACGCTCGCCTCGCTCGCGGGGGCCACGCGTGAACCTGTGGCCCTGCCTGTGCCCACACGGCGCGGGGGCTTTGGTGGGGTCCAGGGATTCCAGGACGTACTAGCGGCCGAGGGGATCGGCGCGGTCATCGACGCCACGCATCCCTTCGCGGCGCGCATCACGACCCGCACGCACGACATCTGCGCCACCCTTGGCCTGCCGCATCTACGCCTAGAACGTCCTGGCTGGCAGGCCGGGCCCGGCGACCACTGGACCTTTGCAGCCGATGAGGAAGAGGCCAAGGCGCTGATCCCGGAGGGCTCGGTCGTGTTCCTGGCCACCGGGCGGCAGTCGCTCCCCGCATGGGAGGGGCTCCGGGCCGCCTCCGTCCACCTCCGCGTCATAGACCCGCCTGACGCACCATTTACCTTTCCCGGTGGCTTCGTCGTGGCGCGTCCGCCCTTCGACATCCGGGCCGAAGTGGAGACCTTCGCCCGGTTCGGCGTGACGCACCTCGTCGTCAAGGATTCCGGCGCTGCCGATGGCCGGGCCAAGCTCGATGCCGCGCGGGAGCTTGGGATTTCCGTGATCGTGCTGCGCCGACCGCCCCGGCCCGATGGACTGCGAACCGTGGGTACGGTGGCGGAGGCGCTCGCTTGGGTCGAGGAGTTGCCGTTTCGTTCCGCATTGGCTAGCCTGCCAGGATGAGGGGG
>CADCUU010000177.1 GCA_902805995.1 uncultured Rubellimicrobium sp. | reverse complement strand
ACGACGACAGGAACATCCTGACCTCCGTTTCCATGACCCTTGAGGCCGAGGGCTTCGAAGTGGAAACCTACAGCGACGGCCAGTCGGCGCTGGAGGCGTTCACGAAGCGGATGCCGGAGCTTGCGGTGCTCGACATCAAGATGCCGCGGATGGACGGGATGGACCTCCTGCAGCGGCTGCGGCAGAAGTCCTCGATCCCCGTGATCTTCCTCACCTCCAAGGATGACGAGATCGACGAGGTGCTGGGCCTGCGCATGGGCGCGGACGACTATGTCAAGAAGCCCTTCTCCCAGCGGCTGCTGGTGGAGCGCATCCGCGCGCTGCTGCGCCGCCAGGAGGTGCAGGCCGCCGACGCCGCCGGCGAGCCCGAGGCCGAGACGCGGATCATGGTGCGCGGGAACCTCGTGATGGACCCCTTGCGGCACGCGGTGAAGTGGAAGGGCAAGGACGTGTCGCTGACGGTGACGGAGTTCCTGCTGCTGCAGGCGCTCGCGCAGCGGCCCGGATTCGTGAAGTCGCGCGATCAGCTCATGGATGTGGCCTATGACGACCAGGTCTATGTGGACGACCGGACCATCGACAGCCACATCAAGCGCCTTCGCAAGAAGATGCGCACGGCCGACGACGACTTTTCGGCCATCGAGACGCTGTACGGGATCGGCTACCGTTACAACGAAGAATAAGCCATGAGCGCGGAGTCCGAGGAAACGCCTCATCCGATCGATGTGCGGGACCTCAACTCGGTGCGCCGGGCGCTGCGGGCCCTGGGGGGCCGCGAGGGGCCGCGGCGGCTCGGCGACGCGCCGGACGGCGACCTGTTGCTGGGCGAGGACTGGGTGGCCCCGTTCGGGGGTGCGGGCGATCGCCGGGAGAAGCGGACGCGGCTGCGGCGGTTCGTGACGCTCCAGCGGTCGCCGCTGGCGCGCAAGATCGTTGTCTTCAACCTCGTGGCGCTGATCCTGCTGGTCGCGGGGATGCTGTGGCTGACGCCGTCGCGCGACCTGCTGATCACCCAGAGCAAGCGGGGACTGGAGGGCCAGGCCGAGCTCGTGGCCGATGTGGTGGAAGCGCGGCTGACGGCCGGCGTCGCCGCGGACCTGAGCAGGCTTGACGTGGACGCGGCCAGGGAGGCCTTTGCCGGGCTGGACCTTCCGGCGGGGGCGCAGGCGTTCCTGTTCGATGCGGAGGGCCGGTTCATGGACCGCACCGCCGTGGGCACGGGGACCGTGGGTCCGGAGCCCGAGACGGACGGGACGGCGCTCACCAACTTCCTGAACTCGGTCTGGGAGGCGATGGCCCGGTGGACGACCTCGGCCGCGCAACCGCCGGCCGAAGCGGGACCGCCGGAGCTGGCCATCCCGGCCGCGATGGTGGCGCTGGCCCTGGAAGGGGACGTCCAGCACGAGAACGTGCCCGATCAGGCGGGGCGCATGGTCTTTACCGTGGCGGTGCCCGTGTTCCACGACGAGCAGACCGTCGGCGTTGTGGCGCTGCGCAGCGCGGCGGGAGAGATCGACGCGCTGGTCCGGCAGGAGCGCGAGCAGGTGCTGCGAATGTTCGTGGTGGGCGTGCTCGTGTCCATCGGGCTGAGCCTCGTGCTGGCGTCGACCATCGCGAACCCGCTGTCGGAGCTGGCGGCGGCGGCGGAGGCGGGGCGGGACCGGAACGCCATGTCCATGTCGCCGTCGCGGGTGCGCATCCCGGACCTGAGCGCGCGGCCCGACGAGATAGGGCGGCTGTCGGCGGCGCTGCGGGGCATGGTGTCGGCGCTTTACGAGCGGATCGAGGCCAACGAGCAGTTCGCCGCGGATGTCGCGCACGAGATCAAGAACCCGCTCGCCTCGCTCCGGTCCGCCGTGGGGAGCTTTCCCTTCGCCAAGCGGGACGACCAGCGGCAGAAGCTTTTGGACATCATCGAGCACGACGTGCGCCGGCTCGACCGGCTGGTGTCGGACATCTCCAACGCGTCGCGGCTCGACAGCGAGCTGGTGAAGGAGGAGGAGCGGCCGTTCGACCTCCTCAAGACGCTGGCCTCCCTGGATGATTTCCTGGGGGAGGAGGCGCGGGCGAAGGGCGTCGATTTCAGCGCCGACCTGCCGGCGCAGCCCATCGTGGTGCAGGGGCTGGAAGGGCGGCTCGCGCAGGTGTTCGTGAACCTCATCTCCAACGCGATCTCGTTTTGCGAGGACGGGGACGCGATCCGGGTCTGGGCGCGGCGGCGCGAGAACCGGGTGGTCGTCGTGGTGGAGGATACCGGGCCCGGCATTCCCGAAGACGCGCTGTCCAAGATCTTTCAGCGGTTCTATTCGGAGCGTCCCGAGGGGCAGTTCGGCAACAATTCGGGGCTGGGGCTCGCCATATCGAAGCAGATCGTGGAAGCGCATGGGGGCGTGATCTGGGCGGAGAACATCCGGCCGACCGATGCCGAGCCGGGGTCGGACCCGCTGGGCGCGCGATTCGTGGTGGGCCTGCCGGTGTGAGCCGGGCGGGACGGAGCGGATGAGCTGGGCGGCCTCGGCGTCCCTGTTGGGCGGGCTCCTCAGGGTCGCGATCGATCATGTCGGGAGGAGCGGGCGTTGACCCAGAGCGGCACGCCCCTGGTCCTGCACGCCACCTGCGTTGCCTGGGAAGGGCGGGCGGTGCTGATTCGCGGGGCGTCGGGGGCGGGGAAGTCGGCGCTGGGGCTGGAGCTGATGGCCTGGGGGTGCGGGCTGGTGGCGGATGACCGGACGGAGCTTTGGGCCAGGGAAGGGCGGCTGATGGCGCGTTGCCCGGTGGCGATCCGGGGGCTGATCGAGGCGCGGGGCGTGGGAATCCTGCGGGCCGAGGCGGTGGAGGAGGCGGAAGTCGTCGTCGTGGCGGACCTGGGCGAGGTCGAAGGGGAGCGGCTGCCGCCGTGGCGCAGCGTCACGCTTTTGAACGTTACGCTCCCGCTCCTGCGGAAGCCCTTGAACGGAACCTTCGGCGGCCCCATCCTTCAATTCCTTAAAGCGGGCCGTGCGGAGCCTGCCCCACCGAGGACCCCATGACGCGCGCCCTTGCGCCCCTTCCCTCGCCCCAGTGCCCGGCCCGGCCGGAGGGGTCCCGGCGCATCGTGCTGGTGACGGGGCCGTCGGGGGCGGGACGATCCACCGCCGTGCGGGCGCTGGAGGATCTGGGCTTTGAGGTGATCGACAACCTGCCCCTGTCGCTGCTGCCGCGCCTGGCCAAGGGGCCGCCGCTGGAGAAGCCGCTGGCGCTGGGGCTCGATGTGCGGAACCGCGACTTCAAGGCCGAGAAGCTGGCCGGGACGCCGCAGCGGCTGGCCGAGATGTTCGGGGAGCCTGCGGAGATCCTGTTCCTCGATGCGAGCGACGTGGTGCTGCTGCGCCGGTTTTCCGAGACGCGGCGGCCGCATCCGCTGTCGCCGGACGGCGCACCCGCCACGGGGATCGGGATCGAGCGGGCGCTGCTGGCCCCGATCAGGGCGCGGGCGGATGTGCTGATCGACACGAGCGACCTTTCACCCCACGACCTGCGCGCCGCCGTGGAGCGGTGGTTCGCGCCGCCGGGCGGGCGTCCGCTGTCGGTGAGCCTGGAGAGCTTTTCCTACAAGCGGGGACTGCCTGCGGGCCTCGATATCGCGATGGACTGCCGGTTCCTGCGCAACCCGCATTGGGACGAGCGACTCCGGCCCCTTGACGGGCGGGACCCTGAGGTCGCGGCCTATGTGGAGGCCGATCCGCGGTTCGAGCCGTTCCTGTCGCGGCTTCGGGACCTCGTGCTCCTGCTGCTGCCAGCCTATCGGGAGGAAGGGAAGTCGCATCTTGCCATCGGATTGGGGTGCACGGGTGGGCAACACCGTTCCGTCATGCTTGTGGAAAGGCTCTCCCAGGCCCTTGCGGAAGAAGGGTGGCGGGTGTCTAAACGGCACCGGGAACTGGAGCGGCGTGCCGATGCCGCAGGCGCGGCGCGGGGATGACGACGTGAACCGGCATCAGGACGATGGTCCGCAAGGAATGACTGCCATGACCGCGCCGTGGGGGACCCCTACCCGATGATCGGTATCGTGATCGTGGCCCATGGGGGCCTCGCGACGGAGTATCTGTCCGCCGTGGAGCATGTCGTCGGGCGGCAGCCGGGCGTGCGGGCCATCACCATCATGCCGGAGGACGACCGCGCGGCCAAGCAGCGCGAGATCTGTGACGCGGCCGACGCCGTGGACGAGGGCGACGGCGTGGTGGTTGTGACGGACATGTTCGGCGGATCGCCGTCGAACCTGTCGTTGCGGGCCTGCGGGCCGTCCAACCGGCGCATTCTTTATGGGGCGAACCTGCCCATGCTCATCAAGCTCGCCAAGTCGCGGCGCAAGTCCGTGCCGGACGCGGTGGGGGCGGCGATGGAAGCGGGGCGGAAGTACATCGACAGCCAGATCGTGGGCGAGGATCTCGACCGCGCCGTGGGCCACTGATGGCCGCTCGGCGCCTGAGGATCCTCAACATCAAGGGGCTGCACGCCCGGGCCTCGGCGCGGCTCGTGGAGGTGGTGGAGGCGCATGACGCCAGCGCCACCGTCTCGCGCGACGGCATGTCCAGCTCGGGCGACAGCATCATGGGCCTCCTGATGCTGGCCGCCGGCAACGGCAGCGACATCGAGGTGGAGACCGAGGGCCCGCAGGCCGAGGCGCTGATGGAGGCCATCGCGGCGCTGGTGGGAGAAAAGTTCGGCGAAGAGGACTGAGGGGCTTTCAATTGCGTGATGATCTCGCGCCCGTGCAGCGAGGCACGAATGGCGCCACCTCGTCAACTTCCGTCTACAAGACGAGCGAGTGACGAGGAGCCCGCGGTGAGCTTCAAGACAGTTCTGGTCATAGATGGCGCCGAGAACTGTGCCTACGACTGCTTCGAGGCATCCGACGCCCTGTTCGCTCGCATCTTCCCGGCGGAAGGCCAGGATGTCGAGTTCATCGAGGACTACATGGCGCGATCCTCAGAAGCACAGGAGGATCTGTGGGAGAGCGAGTGGCAAGCGATGTGGGCGCGGCGTGTCCTCAAGAGAGACACGCGCGGAATCCACGGGACTCTGTTTTACGAATTAAAGTGGAAGAAGAAGTACTATCCCAACAAGCGGGAGAGTGACATTCACGATGTTCACCCGCTCGACGCATTCAACAACGGTCCGGAAGTGAGACGCAGTTAGCCCAAGTCCCTATGCATGGCCTGCGGCACTCCTGGCCGATGCCGACGTTCTCTTGCCAGAGTAGCCGACAGCGTGCGCGGTGCATAAGATCCGGGCGTTCGGACTGTCGCAGTGGCTCTTGCTGCCGTTTGGTCCGCTGAAAGGGCTGCGGTGGCCGTAGCAGTCCTGCCCTCCCTCACCGCGTCGGGACCGGTGTGTCGCCGCGGTAGTCGTAGAAGCCGCGCTTGGTCTTGCGGCCGAGCCAGCCGGCTTCGACGTATTTTACGAGAAGGGGGCAGGGGCGGTACTTGGTGTCCGC
>CADCUU010000176.1 GCA_902805995.1 uncultured Rubellimicrobium sp. | reverse complement strand
GTCCATATCGACGGCAGTGTTTGGCACCTCGATGTCGGCTCATCTCATCCTGGGGCTGGAGCAGGTCCCAAGGGTATGGCTGTTCGCCATTTAAAGAGGTACGTGAGCTGGGTTTAGAACGTCGTGAGACAGTTCGGTCCCTATCTTCCGTGGGTGCAGGAGACTTGAGAGGAGTTGCCCCTAGTACGAGAGGACCGGGGTGAACGTTCCACTGGTGGACCGGTTGTTGCGCCAGCAGCAGTGCCGGGTAGCTATGAACGGACAGGATAACCGCTGAAGGCATCTAAGCGGGAAGCCCCCCTCAAAACCAGGTCTCCCTGAGGACCGTGGCAGACCACCACGTCGATAGGCCGGAGATGCACGCGCAGCAATGCGCTCAGTTGACCGGTACTAATCGTCCAATAGGCTTGATCCGATCCAGTGACGGACAGGGAGAAATCCCCATCCCCACAGATCCGAGAAGTCATGCACAACCCAAGGTCAGAGCCTTGGCTTGGAACACACCTGATGTTGCAGGACGCGCCGCCCCACACAAAAAAGGCCGCGCGCCCAAGGTCCTGATCCGGTCTGGTGGCCATAGACGGCGCGAAACACCCGATCCCATCCCGAACTCGGAAGTTAAGCGCGCCGCCGCTGATGGTACTGCGTCCCAAGACGCGGGAGAGTAAGTCACCGCCAGACCTGATCAGAACCTCCTCTCTCAACACACACCACACACACCGCGGGGTGGAGCAGCCCGGTAGCTCGTCAGGCTCATAACCTGAAGGCCGCAGGTTCAAATCCTGCCCCCGCAACCAAATGAAGCGAACACGTGCTGACCTCAGAACGGCCGTCCCACACAGGGCGGCCGTTTTGCGTTCCGATGCCGGGATGATCAGAATGATGGAACCTGCCGGCGTGACTGCCCACTCCACTCCAGCGTCACGCCCGCCGGGGAATGAGGTCTAAAGCTCACAGCAGCGCCGCAGCTTGGCTGGCCCGGTCGGACCAGTCAGGGTCGGTCCGCGCAAACTCCCCGCGTCAGATCCGGACCGCCCGCGGCAGAGCCGATAGGATCCCCGCCCCCGTGTCCCGGACCACTACGATGTCCTCCAGCCGGACCCCGAAGCGGCCCTCAAGGTAAATGCCCGGCTCGATCGAGAACACGTGTCCGCTCTGCAGCACAGTCTCGGAGGTCGCGGTGATATACGGGGGCTCGTGGATGTCGATGCCCAGCCCATGTCCGGTTCGGTGAAGGAACCGGTCGCCATAGCCCGCAGCCGCAATCACCCCGCGCGCCGCACCGTCCACCTCGCGGGCCCGCGCGCCAGGACGGGCCGCCTCCACCGCGGCCTGAACGGCTTGCTCGACGATGCCGGCAATGTGGAGGAACTCCGGATCCGGGGTGCCGAACCAGCCGCAGCGCGTCATGTCGGACGGATAGCCGTCCAGGCGGCAACCGGTGTCGATCAGCACGGCCATGTCGCGGGCGAGCTTTGTCGTCCCGGTGTGATGGTGGGGAAAGGCGCCGTTCGCCCCGAAGCCGATGATCGTGAACTCGGGGCTGGCGCCATGGGCCTTGTAGTAGGCGTGGATGACGGCCTGCACGTCGAGTTCGGTCATGCCCTCCTCAAGGGCGTCGAAGCCCGCAGTCGCAGCGGCGTCGTTCAGGTGGGCGCTGGCCCCGAGCGCGGCGATTTCGGACGCGTCCTTGCGTAGCCGTAGCGCGCCGACGGTATCAGCCGCAAAGCTGCGACGGGGGGAGGGCAGGGCGTCCAGCAGCCGCAGCGCGAAATCCGCGCGCATGGCTTCGTCCACGGCGACATGGAGGCCGGGTGTGGTGGCGTGGCACGCCGCCAGCAGGTCGGATAGGGCGGCGTCGGAGCCCGTCGCGTCCTCCCAAGTGTGGAAGGGCAGATCGGTGGCCTGGCGTGCCGAGGCCGCGTTGAGGGACGGCATGAGAACGCCAGCATAGCCGGCGCTCACGACCAGCATCACCGGCCGCTCGTCGCCGTGCGGGTCGAGTCCCGCGAGCCAACGCATATGGCTCGTGGGGCCGAGAGCGACGAGGTCGGTGCCGGTCTCGGCCATGCGGGCGCGCAGGCGGGTCAGCCGGTCGGAATGCACCGTCATGAGGGAAACTCCTGAGGAACGAAGGAAAGGCGGGCCGGGGGAAGTCCCCCTGGCCCGCCAGACGCGTCACTGCTTGTCGACAAGCCGGTAGTAGACGAAGTCCGACGTCGCGCCGTTCACGTAGCCCGACACGCCCGCATCCATGGCGACCTGATAGGCGGCTTGGAACATGATCACGATGGGCGAGCTTTCCTGCACGCGGGCCTGAAGGTCTTGGTACATCCCCTCGCGCGCGGCGGGGTCGGCCTCGCTCAGGGCAGCGGTGGTCATCTGGTTCATGTCGTCCGGCACCGCCCAGGCGTTTCGCCAAGTGGTCGTGGCCTGGTAGGCCTCGTCCGAGTTGTCGGAGTTGTAGGCAAAGGCCTTGGCGTTCGAATGCGGGTCCATGAAGTCCGGGCCCCAATAGAGCAGCATCGCCTCGTGGCTGCGGTCGCGGTACTTGGTGATGACCTGCGATCCGGTGCCGGGGAGGATCTCGAAGTTGATCCCGGCCTCCGCGAAGCTCGCTTGGAGGGACTGCGCCATGTCGGTGAAGGGCGCGGAGTTGATGACGTCGAGCGTCACGTCGATGGGCAGCGTCACGCCCGCATCCACGAGGATCTGCTTGGCGCGCTCCGGGTCATAGGTGAAGGGCGTCTCGTCCAGGGAGCCGGGGAAGCCCTTGGGCCAGAACGCCTGATGGATTTCCATCTGCCCGGCGAGGAAGCTGTTCGTCATGCCCTCGTAGTCCACGAGGTAGCGCGCAGCCTCCCAGACGGCGGGGTCCGTGAGGCTTTCGGTCTTCTGGTTGAAGGACAGGAAGTGGACGGCGGCCTGTGGGAAGACCTCCACCTTGATCGCCTGCGGGTCCAGGGTCGCGATCTGGTCCGGGGTCAGGTTCTTGGCCATGTCCACGTCGCCCTGCTCCAGCAGGAGCTGCTGCGTCGCGGACTCGGCCACGTGCTGAAGGATGACGCCCTCAACGAGCGGCGCGCCCTTGAAGTAGTCGGGGTTGGCCTCCAGCCGCACGAGCTCGGCCGCACGGAAGGTCTGGAGCGAGAAGGGCCCTGAGCCCGCGCTGTTGGCGTTGAGCCAGGCATTGCCCATGTCGCCGTCGACCTCGTTCTCCATGACCGTGACCATGTCGACGACCGAGGCGGGGCGGGAGGCCAGGACGTTCAGCACGAAGGTGGGGGAGAAGTCGCCCTCGTAGCGCACGGTGACGGTGTTGCCCTCGGCCGTGACCATCTGCTCCACGTTCTCGGGCGTCCAGCCGAGCTGCGTGAGGATAAAGGCCGGCGTGAGGTTCAGCTTGATGACGCGGGCAAAGGAGCCCACGACGTCTTCGGCCCGGACGGGGTTGCCGGAATGGAAGGTCACGCCATCGCGCAGCGTGAAGGTGATGGTCTTGGCGGCCTCGTCCGCGGTCCATTCGGTGGCGAGGCCGGGGGCAAGGGTGGCCGGGTCCTCGGCATCATACTGCACGAGCCGGTCGTAGATGTTGGTGACCAGTTCGCCGCTGGTGAACTCGTAGGCCTGCGCGGGGTCGATGGCGACGATGTCGTCGATGTTCTGCGCGACGACGAGGATGTCGGGCGGCGTCTCGGCCCAGGCGGCGGGCGCGGCGAGCGGCAGGATCAGCGCGCTTGCCCAAAGGGTGGTCCGTAGGGTCTTCATGGTTTCACTCTCCTGTCGGGTCGGTTCTTGTTGTCGGGGCCTGGGGCGTGGCCGGTATCGTGGCCTGGCCTGGGCGGGGCGGCAGGCGGGGGTCGCCGCGCCGGTGCAGCACGCTGAGCGTCCCGGTCCAGATCAGCCGGGCCGGGCCGCCGCTGCGGTTGGCGTAGGCGTGGGGGATCGTGCCGCTGTAGTGGAGGCTGTCACCCGCGCGCAGGGTAATGACCTCGCCGCCCAGGGTCTGCTCGATCTCGCCGTCGAGGATGACGACGATCTCCTCTCCATCATGGGTGACCGTCTCGGAGACGTAGCCCGGCGGGACGTGGAGGATGTAGGACGACAGCTCCGACCCCGGATAGTCCGAGCCCAGCGCCTCGTAGGCGACGGGGGAGCCGGGGAGCGAGAAGCGGGGCCGGTTCTCCGCCCGCGACAAGGCGTCGGCGGGCTCGGGCTGCGCCACAAAGTAGTCGAGGCCCACGTCGAGGGCGGCGGCGATCTGCGCGAGCGTCCCCAGGGTGGGCACGGCCTTGTCGTTTTCGACCTGGCTCAGATAGCCGACCGACAGGCCCGCACGATCGCAGAGCTGCCGCAGCGTGAGGCCTAGAAGGCGCCGCCGCTTGCGCAGCAAGGGCCCCAGCGTGGGGCCAGCGGCTTGGGCGGTCCGCGTGTCGGGGCTGGGCAGGCTCACCTCGGCAGGGCTCCCTGACAAAAATTTGTTTGATCTAAGCAAAACATTCTGTAACTGCCAAGGGCAATCTGGCCTGCCCGGCTGCCGGGCGGCCCCCTTCAGGCCAAAGGCTGCCCATCCCGTGACAGCGATCCCCCGCCCCGTAACGCGACCCCGACGGTCCCTGCGCCTTGCGCGGTCGCTGGCGGGCTTCGTGGTCGTGACGGCCCTGACGTTCTTGGGGCTCCTCGCGATCACCTTCTTCATCGGGCGGGTGATCCCCATCGACCCGGTCCTGTCCGTGGTGGGCGACCGCGCCACGCCCGAGCAGTACGAGGCCGCGCGTGTGGTCCTCGGCCTCGACCGGTCGCTGATGGCACAATTCGTGGACTATGTGGGCGACGTGCTGCGCGGCAACCTCGGGATGTCGGTGTCCACCAACAACCCGGTGGCCGAGGATCTGGCGCGCGTCTTTCCCGCGACGCTGGAGATGGCCACGATCGGCATCGTCATCGGCGTCCTGCTGGGCGTGCCCATGGGCGTGCTGGCGGCCGCGCGGCAGGGAAGCTGGACCGACCAGGTGATCCGCGTGCTGGCGTTGCTGGGCTATTCGGTGCCGGCCTTCTGGCTGGGGCTCGTGGGCCTCGCGGCCTTCTATGCGGGGCTGGGCTGGGTCGGGGGGCCGGGGCGCGTGGACGTGTTCTACGACGGGCTGGTGGACCCGGTGACGGGCCTTCTCATTGTGGACAGCCTGATCGGGGGCGAGCCCGACGTCTTCTTCAACGCCCTGTCCCACATCGTCCTGCCCGCGACGATCCTGGGCTTCTTCTCGCTCGCCTATATCGCGCGGATGACGCGCAGCTTCATGCTGGACCAGCTGGGGCAGGAGTTCGTCACTACGGCCCGGGTCAAGGGCCTGTCGGAGTGGCGGGTCATCTGGGTCCATGCCTTCGCGCCGATCCGGGTGCCCCTGATCACCGTCATCGGGCTGAGCTATGCGGGCCTCCTCGAAGGGTCGGTGATGATCGAGACGGTCTTCTCCTGGCCGGGGATCGGCAATTACCTGACCACG
>CADCUU010000175.1 GCA_902805995.1 uncultured Rubellimicrobium sp. | reverse complement strand
GCCCCCGCCGCACCGACCGAACCCGCCGCCGAGCCTGCCGCAACCGAGCCCCCCGAGGAGCCCCCCACCCCCCAGCCCCCCGCCCACGCCCCCGCCGAGACTCCGACCCCCCCGCCCGAGGCCCCTGCCCCAGCGACAGGCGAGACCGGAACGGGCACGACCGAATCCCCCCCCGAAGCCGAGGCCTCTGCTCCCGCCGAGTAACCCTCCGGACCGCCACGGCACCCCCGGGCGGGCGCAGTCCTCCAGCTTCGGGCCTGCCTCGACGCACACGGGAACGATTCTCCGTGCCCGGGGACAGTCTCACCCCACCTCAGACGGGCACGATCCGCAGAACCCGCGTCCGCCTCGCCCGAACAGGCACGGTTCTCAGGGCCCGGGACCGCCCCACCTCAGGCCAGCACGATCCCCCAGCCCAGGGACGCCCTCACCAAGGCACCTCCCGCCCCTCATGATCCCAGAACCGCCCCGTCTCCCCGGGCGTCAGCCGATCCAGCACCCCCAGCAGCCGCCCCGCGACCTCTTGGGGGGAGAGCTTCCCGTGCGACGGCGAATAACTCGCGGTGAAGTCCGTCTCCACGGTCCCGGGATGCAGCGCCGCCACGACCGCCTCGCGATGGCTCCGCCCGATCTCGATCGCCGTGCCCCGCACGATCTGGTTCAGCGCCGCCTTGGAGGCTCGGTAGGAATGCCAGCCGCCCAGCCGGTTGTCCCCGATGCTCCCCACCCGGGCCGACAGCACGCCCAGCACCGACCGTCCCCGGCGCGGCAGCAGACGCGGCATATGCCGCAGGATCAGCGCGGGCCCGATGGCATTGACCTGCATCACCTCGGCCATGGCGCCCGCCTCCAGCGCCGCCAGCGCCTTCTCCGGACCACCCCCTTGGGGCGCGAGGATCCCGGTCGCGATCAGCACCGCGTCGAACGGCCCCTCGACCCCGCCCATCACCCGCTCGATGGCCACAGGGTCCCGCAGGTCGAGCCCGTCGCCCGACCGCGACAGCCCCGTGACCCGCGCGCCCCGCGCCGCCAGCGCCTCCGCCAGCGCCGCCCCGATCCCGCCCGAGTCGCCTATGACCAATGCCCGTTCCATCCCCCCGATCTAAGCCGCCGAGCGAAGCGGGCCAACAGCCTCCATCCAACCTCCGACGACCTGCCCATCCCCGGGCGACCTGGCCATGGACAAGCCCGAACTCCCGCCCCGAACACCCGACAGCCGCCACCTTCCAAACCCGGCAAAGCCCCCTTCCCCCCCGGAACGGATGCCGCTAAGGTCCCGCCCCATGACGCACCCTCGCGCCCTCCTGCTTCTCCTTAGCCGCCTCTGAGCGGGCCTTTCGGCGCGCCGCTCGGAGGGGTCCCCGCGCCGAAGGAGAGACACAGAGACAGGAGACAAGACGTCATGCCCACCACAGACCGCGTACGCATCTTCGACACCACGCTCCGCGACGGCGAGCAATCGCCCGGCGCCACCATGACCCACGAGGAAAAGCTGGAGATCGCCCAGCTCCTCGACGAGATGGGCGTGGACATCATCGAAGCGGGCTTCCCCATCGCCTCCGAGGGCGACTTCAAGGCCGTGAGCGAGATCGCCAAGGTCACCCGGAACGCCAGCGTCTGCGGCCTCGCCCGCGCGAACTTCAAGGACATCGACCGCTGCTGGGAGGCCGTGCGCCACGCGAAAGCCCCGCGCATCCACACCTTCATCGGCACCTCGCCGCTCCACCGCGCCATCCCGAACCTCGACCAGGACCAGATGGCCCAGCGCATCCACGAGACGGTGACCCATGCGCGGAACCTCTGCGAGGACGTGCAGTGGTCCCCCATGGATGCCACGCGGACGGAACACGACTACCTCTGCCGCGTGGTGGAGATCGCGATCAAGGCCGGCGCCACCACGATCAACATCCCCGACACCGTGGGCTACACCGCGCCCCGTGAAAGCGCCGCGCTGATCGCGATGCTCCTCGAACGCGTGCCGGGCGCCGACGGCATCATCTTCGCGACCCACTGCCACAACGACCTCGGCATGGCGACCGCGAACTCGCTGGCCGCCGTGGAGGCCGGGGCCCGGCAGGTCGAATGCACGATCAACGGCCTGGGCGAACGCGCCGGCAACACCGCCCTGGAGGAAGTCGTGATGGCCCTCAAGGTCCGCCACGACATCATGCCCTACCGCACGGGCATCGACACGACCAAGATCATGAACATCTCGCGCCGGGTGGCCACGGTGTCGGGCTTCCCGGTCCAGTTCAACAAGGCCATCGTCGGCAAGAACGCCTTCGCCCACGAATCGGGCATCCACCAGGACGGCATGCTCAAGAACGCCGAGACGTTCGAGATCATGCGCCCGCAGGACGTGGGACTCAACGACACCAACCTCGTCATGGGCAAGCATTCCGGCCGCGCCGCCCTCCGCTCCAAGCTCAAGGAGTTGGGCTTCGACCTCGCCGACAACCAGCTCAACGACGTGTTCGTGCGCTTCAAGGACCTCGCCGACCGCAAGAAGGAGGTCTTCGACGAGGACCTCATCGCGCTCGTCCTCCAGAACGACGCGGCCGAGGATCGGATCAAGCTCAAGCATCTGCGCGTCATCTGCGGCACCGACGGCCCGCAAAAGGCCGACATCGTGCTGGAGATCGACGGCCAGGAGCGCAGCGCCACCGCCACCGGCGACGGCCCCGTGGACGCGACCTTCAACGCCGTGAAGTCGCTCTTCCCCCACGGCGCCACGCTCCAGATCTACCAGGTCCAGGCGGTCACGGAGGGCACCGACGCCCAGGCCACCGTCTCCGTCCGGCTGGAGGAGCAGGGCCGCATAGCGACAGGCCAGTCCGCCGACACCGACACGGTCGTGGCCAGCGCCAAGGCCTACATCAACGCGATCAATCGCCTCCTCGTCCGGCGAGAGAAGTCGGCCCCCGGCGCGGACACCAAGACGGTCAGCTACCGCGACGCCGGCTGACGATCCTGCCCAGAGGAGTGCCCCACTGGGGCACTCCTCCACCCGTTCGCCCAATTATGGCGCCGGACCTTGCGACACTGCGGCGGAAATGCGCCAAACGAAGCCGTGATGCAGCCTTTCGCCCCGACACCCTTAAGCCTATAAGCGCGACGGCCCAGCGCACGGCCTGATGCGCAGGCCATCTGGGACATAACGAAGCAAGGGGACGCCATGTGGGGCTTTGGCCTGTTCTCGCCGGACATGGCGATCGACCTGGGGACGGCCAACACGCTGGTCTACGTCAAGGGCCGGGGCATCGTGCTGTCCGAGCCTTCGGTCGTCGCCTACCACGTCAAGGACGGGGTCAAGAAGGTCCTCGCCGTCGGTGAGGACGCCAAGCTGATGCTGGGCCGCACCCCCGGCTCCATCGAGGCCATCCGGCCCATGCGCGAAGGCGTCATCGCCGACTTCGACGTGGCCGAGGAGATGATCAAGCACTTCATCCGCAAGGTCCACAAACGGTCCTGGCCCAAGCCCAAGATCATCGTCTGCGTCCCCCACGGCGCGACGCCCGTGGAAAAGCGGGCCATCCGCCAGTCGGTCCTGTCGGCCGGCGCCAAGCGCGCGGGCCTCATCGCCGAACCCATCGCGGCGGCCATCGGGGCGGGGATGCCCATCACCGATCCCACCGGCAACATGGTCGTGGACATCGGCGGCGGCACCACCGAGGTGGCGGTCCTGTCCTTGGGCGACATCGTCTACGCGCGTTCGGTCCGCGTCGGCGGCGACCGCATGGACGAGGCGATCATCTCCTACCTGCGCCGCCAGCATAACCTGCTGGTCGGGGAATCGACGGCGGAACGCATCAAGACCTCCATCGGCACGGCGCGCATGCCCGACGACGGGCGCGGCCAGACCATGATGATCCGCGGCCGCGACCTCCTCAACGGCGTCCCCAAGGAAACCGAGATCACCCAGGCCCAGATCGCCGAGGCGCTGGCCGAACCCGTCCAGCAGATCTGCGAAGCGGTGATGAGCGCCCTGGAGGCCACGCCCCCCGACCTCGCCGCCGACATCGTGGACCGGGGCGTCATGCTCACCGGCGGCGGCGCCCTCCTGGGCGAGCTCGACCTCGCCCTGCGCGAGCAGACGGGCCTCGCGATCTCGGTCGCGGACGAAAGCCTGAACTGCGTGGCCCTGGGCACCGGGCGGGCCCTTGAATACGAGAAGCAACTCCGCCACGTGATCGATTACGACAGCTAAGATCCGCTGGGACAACGGATGGCCAGGGAACGCACCAGCGAAGACTTCGTGCGACCGCTCCGGCGTCTCCTCGTGGGGCTGCTGGTGCTGGTCTGCCTCCTGCTGTTCGTGGTCTGGCGCATCGACTCCCCCCGCGTGGAACGCCTGCGCGCCGACGTGATCGATGCCGTGGTGCCCCGGCTCGACTGGATGATGGCCCCCGTGACAGGGATCATCGCGCTGGGGCAGGACTTCCGCAGCTACCAGCGCATCCACGAGCAGAACCTGGAGCTCCGGCGCGAGATCCAGCAGCTCTCCGTCTGGCGCGAGGCCGCGCTGCGGCTGGAACAGGAGAACGCCAAGCTCCGCGACCTCAACAACGTGAGCCTCGTCCCCCAGCTCACCTACATCACCGGCACCGTGATGGCGGACTCGGGGAGCCCCTTCCGCCAGTCGGTGCTCCTCAACGTGGGCCGCCGCGACGGTATCACCGACGGCTGGCCCACCATGGACGGGCTGGGCCTCGTGGGCCGGGTCTCGGGCGTGGGCCAGTCCACGAGCCGCGTGATCCTGCTGACCGACAGCTCCTCCCGCATCCCCGTGAGCGTGGAACCTTCGGGCCAGAAGGCGATCCTGACGGGGGACAACAGCTTCTACCCGCTTCTCGACTTCCTCGAGGACCGCGACGCCGTGCGCCCCGGCGACCGGGTGGTGACGGCCGGCGACGGACAGCTCTTCCCGGCGGGCCTCCTCGTAGGGCGCGTAGCGCTGGGCACGGACGGCCGCCTGCGCCTGCGCCTTGCGGCCGATTACGAACAGCTCGAATTCGTCCGCGTCCTCCGCAGCCCCCTGGTGGAGGCGATCGCGGATACGGGCGGGCTGATCGTCCCCACCGCGGGCATCGCCCCCCTGCCCCCGGTCCCCGGCGACCCCGATTTCATCGGCCCCCCGCCCCCGCCTTCCGTGCTCGCGGGGAGCTCCGCCGCACCGGCCACGCCGGAGCCCGGCGGTGACTGAGGGGCGGGGGCCCTGGGCAGGGCGGATCGCCTATCTCCTGCTGGCCTTCGTGCTGATCGCGGCGCCGCTCCTGCCTCTCAACACCGTGCCGCGGGCCTATGCGACGCCCGACATCCTCCTCGCGGTGACGGCGGCCTGGGCGGCGCGGCGCCCCGACACGCTGCCCGTCCTCGTCGTGGCGCTGGTCTTCCTTCTGGCCGACTTCCTGTTCCAGCGGCCGCCCGGCCTGTTCGCGGCCCTGGTCCTCCTCATGACCGAGGCGCTGCGCCGCCGCTCGCTCCGGCTGCGCCGGGGGTCGTTCCTGGGGGAGTGGATCGCCGCGGGCACCG
>CADCUU010000174.1 GCA_902805995.1 uncultured Rubellimicrobium sp. | reverse complement strand
GGGCTATGCCGTACTCGTGCGGCCCTTCTCCACGGGCAGCATCCTCAGTCATCTCGTGGACGGCGTGGGCTGAAGAGCCCCCGTCCGCGGGGTGGCCCCCCGGGCCGGGGGAGGACGGCCCGGGGGGATCGACCGAGCGGCGCGGCCCAGCCCCAGGGGAAGGGGGTCAGGCGGCCAGGGTCTCGGTCGAAGCGAAGAACATGGCCTGGCTCACCGCCGAGCGCACCTGTTCCTCGGAATAGGGCTTGGTGATGAGGAAGGCGGGCTCGGGGCGCGCGCCGGTCAGGAGCCGCTCCGGGAACGCGGTGATGAAGATCACGGGCAGGTCCTGGAACTCGCCCAGGATGTCGTTGACGGCGTCGATGCCCGAGGAGTTGTCGGCCAACTGGATGTCCGCGAGCACGAGGTCGGGCTTGGTTTCCATGGCAAGGCGCACTGCCTCGGTCCGGGTGCGGGCGACGCCGGTCACGCGGTGGCCCATCTCCCGCACGATGGCGCTGATGTCCATGGCGATGATCGCCTCATCCTCGATGACCATCACGCGGCCCGCGACCGATTCCTCCATCTCGCGGATGGCGGTGTCGATGAGGTCGGTAGCCGTCTCGGGGGTGGTGCCCATGATGTCGCCGATCTCCTGGGGCAGGAAACCTTCGATCGCATGAAGGAGGAGCGCCTCGCGGGTGTTGGGGGTGAGCCGCGCCATGTGCCCCTGCGCGCGCGCCTCCATGGAGCCTTCGGCGCTGGCCAGCGGGGTTCCGGCCTGCGACCAGACCCGGTGGAAGGCCCCGAAGAGCACGATGCGGGGTTCCTTGCCGTTGGTGGAGGGGGGATCGACGATCAGCGCTTCGAGCGTCTGGGCCGCGAGGGCGTCCCCGGCGTCCTGGCTCCCCGTGAGGGCTCGCGCATAGCGGCGCAGATGTGGCAGGCTCGCCCCCACCGCAGCCGCGAAATTCGTCGTCATCAACCATCCCCCTTGCGATATCCCGGGAACCGAACGCAGGTGGCTTGCGTTCGGTTCCGACGGTTGCAGGGATAAGCCGCGGGGACAGTCTTGGGCATGTATGTGGAAATGACGGATACCAAGGGGAAGAGCAGGCTGCATCAGCAGATCGACGAGAACCTCAAGCGCGTCTACGAGGAGGCCCTCAGCGAGGACATCCCCGACCGCTTCAAGGACCTCATCGCCAAGCTGCGCGCCAAGGAGAGCGGCAAGTGACGGAATCCCAGGCCACGGGGATCCCGGCTCCGGCCGCCGCGGAAGGCGCATCTTCCCCCGACAGCAACGACAGTCAACTGTCCCGGCACCCGCAGGTTCCGCTTGGCGATGCGCGCGATCCCCGCGACGAGCTTCCCGAGCATCTGGGCGCGCTACGCGCCTTTGCCATCTCCCTCACCCGCAACGTCGCCGCCGCCGATGACCTGGTGCAGGACACCATCGTCAAGGCCTGGACCAACCTCGACAAGTTCCAGCCGGGGTCGAACCTGCGCGCCTGGCTGTTCACCATCCTGCGCAACACCTTCTATTCCGACAAGCGCAAGACCCGGCGCGAGGTCGCGGACCCCGAGGGCATCTACGCGGCCGCTTTGTGCGAGAAGCCGTCGCATGACGGGCGGCTCGCGCTGGCGGACTTCCGCCGCGCCTTCGACCGCTTGTCGCCGGAGCACCGTGAGGTGCTGATCCTGGTGGGCGCCTCGGGCTTCGCTTACGAGGAAGCGTCCGTGATGATGGGCGTCGCCGTGGGCACCGTGAAGAGCCGCGCCAACCGCGCCCGCGCCCGCCTCGCGGAGATGCTGGGCTTGGAGGAAGGCGAGGAGCTTCTGTCGGGCGTGGATGGAGCGACGCTGGCCGTCCTGGGTAAGTCGGGGGTTCGGGCCGCATGATCCGACCGGGTCCGTGGAGGCCTGCCCCCAGCCTGCTGCCATCCAGTCTACCGTCATCCGCCCTGCCGTCATGATGGCCTCCATGGCCCCGACCCCTCCAAAGGCCGAGTCCCCGGCGGCCCGGCCCCGGCGTCCTGCCGCGACTTCGTCCCGCAGCCCCATCCTGCAGCGGCTGGGCTTTCGCTTGGCCGCCCTTCTGGCTGTCGCGCTGCTGCCGCTGGGCCTGATCTCCTTCCTCCAGGCCGATGCGTGGCTCCAATCGGCGCGGGAACAGCGGGCGGCGGTGCTCATGGGAGAAACGCTGCGCGTCGCGGCCCCTACGACCGGCCTGATCCGCGAGGCGCAGGGCACGGCCTCCGCCCTGGCCCGGACGGTGCGGCCGCTTCTGGCCGACGAGGCCGCCTGCGACGCCGCGATGTCCCACCTCGCGAGCCTGAGCCCGCAATATTCGGTGGTGGCCTATGTCGCCTCGACGGGGCTGATGACCTGTGCGGCCAACGGCGCGGCTTATGACTATTCCGGCAACCCGCAGTTCGAGGCCATCGTCGCCGCCGAGCGACCCGCGATCCTCGTGAACCCCCGCGGGCCGGTGTCGGGGAGTTCGGTGGTGCTGGTTGTCCATCCGGTGATCGCGGAGCAGGGTGGGGGCTATTCGGGCTACATCATCCTCGCCATGCCGCACGCCGCCTTGGGCGAGCACGAGCGCCAGAGCCCGCAGGCCGCGGCCACCACGCTGGAGCGGCCCGACTTCGTCACCCTCAATGAGGCGGGCATGATCCTCACCTCCTCGCTGGGCCTCGACCGCGCGGGCGAGATCCTGCCCGAGGGGAGGCCTCTGGAGGGCGTGGCGCCGGGCGAGACCAACAGCTTCACCGCCCGTACGGCAGCCGGGCAGGAGCGCTTCTACGCAATGGTGCCGGTGATCGAAGGGCAGCTCTTTGCTTTGGGATCGGTCCCCGTGCGCGAGGCGGTGAGCCTGGGCCCGGTGTCGATTGTCACGCCGTTCCTTCTGTCGGCGCTGATGTGGGCCGGCAGCCTCGTGGTGGCGTGGTTCGCGGCGGAGCAGCTCGTGACGCGCTACATCCGCCGCCTGGGCCGCGCGATCCGCGCTTTCGCCTCGGGCTCCCGCGTGGTGGGCGACCTCGACATGGAGGGCGCGCCGGACGAGATCCGCGAGGTGGGGCAGGCCTTCCTGCGCATGACTGACACGATCCTGCACGACGAGGCGGAGCTGGAGGACACCGTCCACCAGCGCGAGGTGCTGCTGCGCGAGGTGCACCACCGGGTCAAGAACAACCTCCAGCTCATCGCATCCATCATGAACATGCAGATGCGCCGGGCGAAGTCGCCGGAAACCAAGGCCCTGATGCGGGGCCTGCAGGAGCGGGTGATGAGCCTCGCCACGGTCCACAAGGAGCTTTACCAGACCACCGGCCTCACGGACGTGCGGGCGGACGAGCTTCTGGGCGACCTCGTGCGGCAGATCGTGGGCATGGCCTCGACGCCGGGGCGAACCTTCCGGATTGAGACGGACTTCGCGCCGATCCCGCTCGCGCCCGATCAGGCGGTGCCGCTGTCGCTGCTGCTGACCGAGGGGGTGACCAACGCGATCAAGTACGCCGTGCCCGATGCGGGGGAGCCGTCGCCACGGCTGTCTCTGCGCTTTGCCGCCCTGCCTGACAAGCGTGCGGAGCTGACCATTTCCAACACCGCACCCGTCGAGCCTGCCGCGCCGGCGGAAGGCACGGGGCTGGGGAGCCAGCTCGTCAACGCCTTCGCGAGCCAGCTTGGCGGGGAGGTGAAGGCCGGGGTGCAGGACGGCCGCTATGTCATGCGCCTGGAATTCGCGCTGTCCTCCCTTGAAGGGGCCGAGGAGCGTCACGGTCGCTAAGGAACCATCCTGCTTCCCGCGCAGTTGAGCGAGGGAACGGATGGACCGGAAATGCAGCATGTGACGGGTCTCGCGCGGCAACGCACCGAGACCGAGATACTGTTGACCGCAGCGGAAGCTTACCCGGCTTTCGAGCGCGCCGTGCTGTCCGCCCAGACCGAGATCTGGGCGTCCTTCCGCATCTTCGATCCGCTGACCCGCCTGCGCAGCCCCGAAGCCCGGGTCGTGGGGGAGACCTGGTTCGACCTCATCGTCCATGCGCTGCAGCGTGGCGTGGCGATCAACATCGTCATCTCGGACTTCGATCCCGTGGCGCGGCCATCGCTTCATCGCGGGACCTGGGCGTCGCTCCGCAGGCTCTGGGCCGCGGGGGAGGTTGCGGGTCCCGGCTCGGCCCCCCTACGGGCGCGCGCCGCCATGCATCCCGCCCTGACCGGGGTCCTGACGCGCGCCGCGCTCTGGCCGCAGTCGCAGGCCTGCCTTGCGCGTACGGCCCGGTGGCTGAACGCGCTCGAGCCCGCGCGCCGCCAGCGGGCGCTTCAGGATATGCCGGGGCTGCATGGCCTTCTCCGGACGGGCCGGAACGGTCGGGTGCATGCGCGGCTGAGGCGGCTCCCCAGACTTCATCCGGCGAGCCATCACCAGAAGCTCGCCGTGATCGACCGGAGCCAGCTTTACATCGGCGGGCTCGACCTCGATGAGCGGCGCTGGGACACGCCGGAGCATGACCGCCCGGGCGAGGAGACCTGGCAGGACCTCCAGCTCCTGATCCGGGGGCCGGTCGTGGCCGAGGCGCAGGCGCATCTGGAAAGCTTCCTCGATGTCGTGGAGGGGGCCGCCGAGCCGCCGCCGCAGCGGAGGCTCCTGCGCACGATCTCGCGCCGCCGGTCCCTTACCTTGGCACGCTTCGGGCCCGAGCCGGTGGTGCACGAGATCCTCGACGCCCACGAGATGCTGGCAGGGCGGGCGGAGCGGCTGATCTATCTGGAAACCCAGTTTTTCCGGGACACGGGCCTGGCGCGCCGCCTTGCGCGGGCCGCGCGGGAGCAGCCGGGGCTTGGCCTGATCCTGATCTTGCCCGCGGCCCCGGAGGAAGTCGCCTTCGGCCGGAACTGGGGCATCGACACACGCTTTGGCGAGTACCTCCAGGCGCGTTGCCTTCGCATCCTGGAGGACGCCTTCGGCCCGCGGCTGTTCGTGGGCGGGGCGGCCCAGCCGCGGCGTCATGGCCGCCCGAGCCGCGGCGGCCCCGAGCAGGCGGGTCCCGAGGGCAAGGGCGGGCCTGAGGAATATCTGGGGCCGGAGAAGGACCAGCTTGCCTCTGTCGCGGCCGACCACATGGACCGGAGCCACGTCAAAGGCGCGCCACTGGTCTACATTCACGCCAAGGTGTCCATCTTCGACGATGCGGCGATTGTGTCGTCGGCGAACCTGAATGGCCGCTCGTTGCGTTGGGACACGGAGGCGGGGGTCTATCTGACGGGTCGCGACGAGGTGCGCCGGCTGCGCGAGCGGGTGATGCGCCATTGGCTCCCTGCTGAGGCTGATCCCCGCTACCTCGACCCCGCGCAGGCAGTGACGATGTGGAGGCTCCTGGCGCTGCGCAACTCCCGTCTGCCGCCGGAGCGCCGGGAAGGGTTCGTGATGCCCTACGACATCGAGGCCGCCGAGCGGCTGGGGCGCAGCGTCCCCGGCGTGCCCGAAGCGATGGTCTAGGGCCCGAGCTGCCCCCGTGTGGCGGCCATCCTTCGACGGTCCCCCTCGATAG
>CADCUU010000173.1 GCA_902805995.1 uncultured Rubellimicrobium sp. | reverse complement strand
AGGAGCATGCCCGCGACGTGGGCGGGGCCGAGTTCCTGGCCCAAGGGACGCTTTACCCGGACGTGATCGAGTCGGTCAGCTTCTCCGGCGGGCCGTCGGTGACGATCAAGTCGCACCACAACGTGGGCGGCCTGCCCGAGAAGATGGGCCTCAAGCTCGTGGAGCCGCTGCGGGAGCTGTTCAAGGACGAGGTGCGGGCCCTTGGCCGGGAACTGGGGCTGCCGGATTCGTTCATCGGGCGGCATCCTTTCCCGGGTCCGGGCCTTGCCATCCGGTGCCCCGGCGTGGTGACGCGCGAAAAGCTCGCCATCCTGCGCGAGGCGGATGCCGTCTTCATTGACCAGATCCGCCGCCATGGCCTCTACGACGAGATCTGGCAGGCCTTTGCCGCGATCCTGCCGATGCGGACCGTGGGCGTCATGGGCGACGGGCGGACCTACGACTTCGCGCTCGCGCTCCGCGCCGTGACGTCGGTGGATGGGATGACCGCCGACTACTACCCATTCACCCACGACTTCCTGGGCGAGACCTCGACGCGGATCATCAACGAGGTGCGGGGCGTGAACCGGGTCTTCTACGATTGCACGTCCAAGCCGCCGGGGACCATCGAGCTCGAATAGCCCCTCTGGAATCCGGCCCTCCGGCGTGAAACCCTCCCCGGGAAACGGGGAGGACCTTTCATGCAGGCAGGGCGGCTTCTGGAAGTCGGGCAGTTCGTCGTGCGAGAGGAGCCGGACCCCGTGCCCGGCCCCGGCGAGGTGCTCGTCCGCGTCGCGGCGGCGGGAATCTGCGGCACGGATCGCCACCTCCTGCGGGGGGAGTTCCTCGGCAAGCCGCCCGTGATCCTGGGCCATGAATTCTCGGGCATCGTGGAGGCTGTGGGCGAGGGCGTCACCTCCCACAAGGCCGGTGACCGGGTGGCCTGCGACCCCAATATCGCCTGCGGCGCCTGCCCGTCCTGCCTGAAGGGCCGGATCAACCTGTGCGAGAACCTCTCCGCCGTGGGCGTTCACCGGGACGGCGGATTCGCCACCTTCTCGGCCTTTCCGGCCCACCGCGCGCTTCCCCTGCCCGACCATCTGTCCCTCCACGACGCTGCGCTCGCGGAGCCGCTGGCCTGCTGCCTCCACGCGCTCGACATCGGCGCGCCGCGTCCTGGGGACCGTGTGATGGTGCTGGGTGGCGGCGTGATCGGTCTCCTTTGCGTCCAACTGGCCCGGCTCGCGGGGGCCGAGGTGTTGCTCATCACCCGTTCCGCCCAGCGCCGCCGCATCGCGGAGGATCTTGGCGCGCTGACATTGGCGACGCCCGAGGAGGCCGGACGGCTCTGGCCCCGGGGCGCCGACCTCGTGTTCGAATGCGCGGGCGTGGCCGAGACGGTGGCCCAGGCGCCGGGTTTGGCCGCACGCGGGGGTCGTGTGGTGATCGTGGGCGTCCTTGCGCGTGGCGAGAAGGTCGCCGTCGAGCCCTTCGACCTCCTCGTGCGCGAGGTGGACCTGCGCATGGCCTTCGTGAACCCTTTCACGCAAAGCCGCGCCATCGACCTCCTCGCCAGCGGCGCGATCAAGGCCGCGCCGCTCGTCACGCGGGAGGTCGGCCGCGAGGAGCTTCCCCGCATCCTGGCGGAGCCGCCCGGCCCCGCCGAGGTCAAGGTGCTGGTGACCTCGTGACCGCTGTCCCCCTGCGGCGCGGAGGCACCTGGGTCGCGACGCTCTGGATGCTGGGGGCCATCGCGAGCTTCTCCCTCCTGGCGGTCGCGGCGCGGGCGGTGTCCCCGGCCCTCGACACGTTCGAGATCATGCTGTTCCGCAGCGGGATCGGGCTGGTCGTGGTGGGGCTGATCCTCACTGCCACGGGACGGCTGGGGGAGGCGCGGCCCCGGCGCTTCCATGTCCATGCGGTGCGGAACGTCATCCACTTCGCGGGCCAGAACCTGTGGTTCTACGCGCTGACCGTGCTCCCCCTGGCGCAGGTCTTTGCGCTGGAGTTCACGTCGCCCCTGTGGGTCATCCTCCTCGCGCCGCTGTTCCTGGGCGAGAGCCTCACGGGGCGGGCGCTGGTCGCGGGGCTGATCGGCTTTGGGGGCGTGCTGATCGTCGCGCGGCCCGAGATCGGGAACCTGCACCCGGGGCTGATCGCCGCCGCATTGTGCGCCGTCTGCTTTGCGGTGACTTCGCTCATTACCAAGCGGCTCACGCGGACGCAGCCGGTCATCGCGATCCTGTTCTGGCTCAACGCGTTCCAGCTGCTGTTCTCGGCGGTCATTACTGGCTGGGACGGGAACGTGCCAGTGCCGAGCCAGGGGATGCTGCCGTGGCTCCTGCTCATCGGAGCGGTGGGCCTGTCGGCACACTGGTGCCTGACCTCGGCGCTGGACGCCGCGCCCGCCTCGGTCGTCATGCCGCTCGACTTCGCGCGGCTGCCGGTGATCGCGGTCGTGGGCTGGGTGGCTTATGGGGAGACTTTGGACATCTTCGTTTTCGGCGGCGCGGCCCTGATCCTGGCCGCGAATCTCATGACGCTGCGTCGCGCGCCACAGCGCCCGGAGCCTGCCCCGCTCTGACGCGGCGTTACGCGTTGACGCACGCGGAAGGCGAACGCCATGCTTTGCCCAATACAAGAACATCGCTTTCGGGAGGACACATGAACCGCATCGTGCCGGGCGTGGGCGCCCTGCTCCTGCTATCCACATCCATGGCCCAGGCGGGCGCGCTCGACCGGTCCGGCCAGCCGGTCACGGCGATCTTCGAGGAGGGGAACTACGCCGAGCTGAGCTTCGGATTCACCCAGCCCGACGTGCAGGGGGTCTTGGGACCGGTGGCGTCGGGCAACGTGGCCGTCGATTACGCAACCACGACCCTCGCCTTCAAGTATGACCTGTCCGAGCGGCTGTCCTTTGCCGTGATCGTGGACGAGCCCTTTGGCGCGGACGTGGACTACGGCGAAGCCGACCGGGGCTACCCCATCGCGGGCTCAACGGCGGTCTTCGAGTCCACCTCCGTCACGGCGCTGGGCCGCTACCAGTTCAGCGACAGCCTCAGCGTCCATGCCGGCGCGCGGCTTGTGCGGGTCGATGCCGACCTGTTCGTGAACAGCTACGCGCCGACGGGTGCCGGGCAGACCTACCAGGCGGAGTTCGACGAGGACGAGGACGTGGGCTTCGTCATCGGCGGTGCCTACGAGCGGCCCGAGATCGCGCTCCGCGTGGCGCTTACCTATTCGTCGGAGACGAGCTTCTCCCACGACACCACCTACTCCGGGTTCTTCGTGCCGGCCCCCGGCGCCCCCCAGATTCCGTTCGGCGGCCCCGGCACGACGGAGTACACTCTTCCGCAGTCGGTGAACCTCGATTTCCGGACAGGGATCGCTGAAGGCACCGCCATCTTCGGCTCGATCCGCTGGGTGGACTGGTCGTCGACCGAGATCGTCGTGCCTCCGCCTTACGCCGCCAACCCGGTCGTGAGCTACGAGGAGGACGTCGTCACCTACACGCTGGGCGTCGGCCGCCGTTTCACGGACCAGCTCACCGGGACGGCCGCGGTCATCTACGAGCCGGCCACCGGATCCGATTTCGACCGGACGACGGGGACCGGCGGCGTGTCGAACCTGTCGCCCACCAGCGGGCAGCTCGGCGTCCAGCTCGCGGCCACTTACGCGCTGAACGAGAACATCGAGCTGACCGGGGCGGTGCGCTATACCCGGCTGGGCGATGTCACGACCCGGTCGATCGGGGCGTCGTTCGAGGACAACGACGCGCTGACCGCGGGCCTGCGGGTCGGCTTCCGGTTCTGATCCGGCATAGGCTGCCACATCGGCCCGGCAGGGGCTCCGCACGGCGGGGCCCTTTTCGCATGTTCCGGGTTGCGCGCGGTCGCGCTTTGCGGTGAGGAAGCGGGCCATGACCGATCAGAAGACCATAGGCCTGCTCGGCTGGACCGAGATGGGACTCCTCAGCCTCATTTGGGGCGGGTCCTTCCTGGCCAACCGCATCGCGCTGGAGGAGGCCCCGGTCGCCACCACGGTCGCGCTGCGGGTGCTGGGGGCGGCTCTGGTCCTGTGGCTGGTGGTCTGGGCGCGCGGGTTGGCGGTGCCCCGGCCCGGGCGTATCTGGGGGGCGTTCCTGCTCCTGGGGCTCCTCAACAACGCCCTGCCCTTTTCGCTGATCGTCTGGGGACAGCAGTCCATCGAATCCGGCCTCGCCGCGATCCTCAACGCCTCTACCGCGATTCTCGGGGTGCTGGTCGCGGCGGTCGCGTTCCGGGACGAACGGCTCACGGCGCAGAAGGGCTCGGGCGTGGCGCTGGGCTTCCTTGGAGTGATCGTTGTGATCGGCCCTGGGGCGCTGCACGATGTAGACGTGACCTCGCTGTCGCAGATGGCGATCATCGGGGCCGCTCTCAGCTACGCGGTGTCGGGGGCGCTGGGCCGTGTGGCGAGCCGGGGCGTGGAGCCGCTGGTCGCGGCGGCAGGGATGGTGACGGGCTCCTCCCTCATCATGCTTCCCGCCGCGCTCATGATCGACGGGCCGCCGGTAACGCTCCGCTCCCCCTCCACGTGGGCGGCCATCGGGTACCTTGCGGTGTTCTGCTCGGCCCTGGCCTACCTTCTCTTCTATCGGCTGCTGCGCCGCGTGGGCGCGGGGAACACCTCCCTCGTGACGCTGATGATCGCGCCGGTGGCGATCCTCCTCGGGGCGCTGGTCTACGGGGAGGACCTGCCGCTCCGGGCCTATGGGGGATTCGCGCTCCTTGCCCTGGGTCTTGCCATTCTGGACGGGCGACTGGCCCGACGTCCCGCCGACACGCTGAAAGAACGTCTCCCATGATCTACCCGACCGTCGAGGACTGGCTCCACGCCCAGGAACGGCACGTGCTGCTGTTCGGCATGTCCGGCCTGGGCAAGACGCACGTGGCCAAGGCCCTGCGCGCGGCGGGGGGCTGGTTCCACTACTCCGTCGATTACCGGATCGGCACCCGCCACATGGGGGAGCTCATCGCCGACAACGCCAAGCGCGAGGCGATGAAGGTGCCGTTCCTGCGGGACCTGTTGATGAACGACTCGATCCACATCGTGTCGAACATCACCTTCGACAACCTCGACCCTGTCTCCACCTACCTCGGCAAGCCGGGCGACCCGGGGCGCGGCGGCCTGCCCTTTGCCGAATACCAGCGCCGGCAGGGCGAGTTCCGGGAGGCGGAGGTCGCATCGCTCCTCGACACGGGGCGGTTCATCGACCGGGCCAAGGCCCTCTACGGCTATCCGCACTTCGTCTGCGATACGGGCGGGAGCATCTGCGAATGGGTGGACCCGGAGGACCCGAACGACCCGATCCTGTCGGCCCTCGCCTCGCGCTGCCTGATGATCTGGATCGAGGGGTCCGAGGCGCATACCGAGGAGCTTGTCCGCCGCTTCGACCGCGCGCCCAAGCCCATGGCCTATCGTCCGGACTTCCTTCTGGACATGTGGACCACATATAAGCGCGAGACCGACCTGACCGAGGACCGCGTGGACCCCGACGCCTTCATCCGCTGGACCTATGCCAAGGCGCTGGCGCATCGCCAGCCGCTCTATGCCGCCATGGCCCGGAACTGGGGCCTGACGGTGAGGGCGGAGGACATGGCCCGCGTCGATGGCGAGGGGTC
>CADCUU010000172.1 GCA_902805995.1 uncultured Rubellimicrobium sp. | reverse complement strand
TGGTTGGAGATGTAAATGTGGGGCTGCGCGCAGACCTCGACGCCCTTCTCGTCCGGCTCCGGGTGGAGGCGGGGCTAGACATCGGCGTCACCGCCTCGTTCGACGCGGAGATCGTCGTGGAATTGGTTCCCCGCGCGGCGTTCTCGGTCACGGTGCCCGACGCGGCCTGCTTCGTGGTGCCGGGCGCGTCCTCCTGGGGGGAGTTCCTGGCGGAGCGCGGGACTCCCGACCAGGACTGGACCACGCTGTCTATCCGAAATCAGGCTGCAGTCTTCATCCCCGCCGGATCCGCGCCCCAAGCCATCCGCGACTGCTTGCACGAGGAAATCGCCCAGGCGCTCGGGCCGCTCAATGACCTGTATCGGCTGCCGGACTCGGTGTTCAACGACGACAATGTCCATGTGACGCTGACCGGGTTCGACATGCTGGCGCTTCGCGTCCTCCATGCGCCCGAGTTGCGGCCGGGCATGACGCAGGAGGAGGTCGCGGCGCGGCTGCCCGCCCTTCTCGCGCGGCTCAATCCCCAGGGGGAGCGAGCGGTGGCGGAGTCGGATCTGCCGCCGAGGTGGGCCGAAGCGATCGCGGCCGCGCTGTCCCGGAACAGGCCGGGTGTGGAGCGGCGACGGGCAGCAGAGGCGGCGGTCGCCATGGCACGGGGCGAGGCTGGGCGGGGCCTTGCCCTTCTGGCCCTGGGGCGCAGTCAGTCCGGGTATGATCCGGAATCCGCCCAGGTGGCCTTCTCGGCGGCGTTGCGTGCCTTCGATGCGTCCCCGGTCACCGCAGCCTACGCGGCGCAGGCGCGGCTGCAGCTTGCGGCGTTGGCCCTCGGGCGCGGAGATGGCAGGAAGGCCGAGGAGATGGCCGCGGCGGCGTTGCCCGGGGCCCTTGCGGAGGGAGACGCGGCCCTTGTCGCCACGTTGCAGTTCGTCCGGTCCGAGGCGCTCCTCCTGCTGGCCAGGCCCTCCGATGCCGAAGCGGCACGGCTGGACGGCCTCGCCTGGGCAAGCTACGGCTTGGGCGAGGACGGGGCGCGGAGCCGGCTGGGCGAGGTGCGGAGCCTTTTGACATCCTCGGAGGAGTCCTGATGATCTATCCCCTGTCGGGACTTCTGATCGGCGCGCTGCTTGGCACCTTGGGGGCTCGCCGCCGGGGCGGCAAGCGGCTGGACCTGCTCCAGTGGGCGGCCGTGGGCGCCATCATGGGGGGGATCGTCGGCCTCTTCTTGCTCGTGTTCATCGAGCGGAGCTACGCGGGCTGACAGCTTGAGGCGGAACCCGGGGGTCCCCATATCCCTGGCATGATCCGTTTCCTTCCCCTTCTCCTCATGATCGCCGGGGCGATCGTTTACGGCCGGTTCCTTGCCTGGCGCACGGCGAAGGAGCTTGACAGCAAGTCCGTGGAACTGGTGGACCCCGAGTTGCGCTTGGTTCTTGGGCGGTTGGCGCAGGCTCTCGACCTGCCACGGATCAAGGTGCATCTCTATGAGGTGCCGATGATCAACGGGCTAGCGAGCCATGACGGGCGCATTTTCCTCACGCGCGGGTTCTACGACCGGTTCCGGTCCGGGAAGGTCACGGCGGAGGAGATCGCGAGCGTGGTCGCCCATGAGCTGGGGCATGTGGCCCTGGGCCATTCGCGGCGGCGCATGATCGACTTCACCGGGCAGAACGCGGTGCGGATGGGCCTTGCCTTGGTGCTGAGCCGGGTCTTGGGCGGTCTTGGGGTCTGGGTCGCGCAGGCGCTTGTGGGGCTCCTCATGGCCGGGCTGTCGCGCCGCGACGAATATGAGGCGGACTCCTATGCCACCGCCCTCCTCATCAAGGCGGGAATCGGGGCCGGGCCGCAGAAGTCGCTGTTCCGCAAGCTGGGCGCGCTCGCAGGGAGCGGGACGGGACAGGCGCCGGCGTGGCTGCTGACCCATCCCAAGACCGAGGAGCGGATCGCGGCCATTGAGGCCAACGAGGCGCGCTGGATCAGGCCCGCGCCGGACGCTCCTGCCTGAGGGCCCATGTGCCATCCTCGCGGACGTAGAAGCGCGCGGCGAGGCCCGCCCCGGTGAGGGCCTTCCACTGCGAGCGCGCGGTGTTCAGTACCTCCGGGTCGGCCCCGTCGAAGACGATGCAGACGCGCTGGGCCGCGCGAGCCTCGGCCTCCGACACGGGCGCGCCGTCGAGCGCGAAGAGGCAGTCGCGCGGACCGGTCCCGGACCCAACCGTGAGGAGGATGGGCTGGTCGGCGTCGTGTGGACCCCCGGCGAGGCCATGGGGCCGGAACTCATCGCCCGGGCCCCAGAGCACGTGGTCCAGCCGCTCCATGCGGTCGGGGCCGTCGCCCCGCACCTCAATGCGCCAGCCCTTCTGCAGGGCCATGTCGAGCATGCGCGGCAGCACCGCCTCCGGCGAGTCGCCGTTGAGCTGGTAGAAGAAGGCTTCGGGCATCCCTTGCTCTGGCTCCGGCTGGCGCGCGAGGGCGGCGTGGACGCCCTTACGCCTTTGCCTCGTAGCGGTCCGCGATCAGCCGGTTCAGCGCCATGACGCCCCAGCCGGTCGCTCCCTTGGGCGCGAGCGTGGTGTCCGACTTGACCGAGGCCACGCCCGCGATGTCGATGTGGCACCAGGGCGTGCCGTCCTTGATGAAGCGCTTGATGAACTGCGCCGCGGTGATCGAGCCGCCGTCGCGCCCGCCCACGTTCTTCATGTCGGCGATCCGGCTCTTAAGCATGGCGTCATAGGCCTCGCCCATGGGCATCCGCCAGGCACTTTCCCCTTCGGTGCGGGCGGCGGCGAGGAGCGCGTCGGCCAGCGCTTCGTCGTTGGAGAAGACACCCGCGTTCTCGTGGCCGAGCGCCACGATGATGGCGCCGGTCAGCGTCGCGAGGTTGATGATCCCGGTGGGTTGGAAGCGCTCCTGCGCGTACCACAGCAGGTCCGCCAGCACGAGCCGCCCCTCGGCGTCGGTGTTGATGATCTCCACCGTGTCGCCCTTCATGGAGCGGACCACGTCGCCGGGGCGGGTGGCGTTGCCGGAGGGCATGTTCTCGACAAGGCCCACGAGGCCCACGACGTTGGCGTGGGCGCGGCGCAGGGCCAGCGTCTGCATGACGCCGGCCACGACGGCGGCGCCGCCCATGTCCATGGTCATGTCCTCCATCCCCGCCGCGGGCTTCATGGAGATGCCGCCCGTGTCGAAGACCACGCCCTTGCCCACCAGAGCGAAGGGCTTCTCCTCGCCGCCGCCGTTCCAGCGCATGACGACGACCTTGGAGGGGCTCTCGGACCCCTGCCCTACGGCGAGGAGAAGGCGCATTCCCTGCCGCTCCAGCTCCTCCTCCTCCAGCACCTCGACCTCGAGGCCGGTCTCGCGCAGCGCCTCCAGCCGGCGCGCGAACTCGGTGGTGGTGAGCACGTTCGCAGGCTCGCTCACCAGGTCGCGGGCGAGGACGACGCCCGAGGCCACGGCCTCGAACGGGGCCGCGCGGGAGCGGACGGCCTCGGGGTCCGCGACGAGGACGGTGACGTGACCCCCCTCCTCGCGCGGCGCCGTCTTGTGCTCGGCGAAGTCGTAGGCGCGCAGGCCGATGGCCATGGCGAGGTCCTCAGGACGCGCGAACGTGCCGGCGACGACGGTCAGGGGACCCTTGCCGCGCATCCTGGCGATGGCGCCGCCAGCCTTGCGCGCCTCCGCCTCGGTGGGCTTCTTCGGCACCTTGACGACGACCAGCCCTTCGGCGGTAAGGCCCGCTGGGAAGGACAGGAGTGTGGCCTCGCCGACCTTGGCCTTGGCCCAGCCCGGCGAGGCCAGGAGTCGCGAGACCGCCTTGCGCGTCAGCGCGTCGATCCTGCGCGCCTCGGCGCCCAGCCGCCCCTCGGCCTCCACCAGAAGGGCGATCCGACCCTCCGCCTGGGCCAGGGCCTCGGCGTCGAAAGAGGCAAAGGAAAGGGAGACGGGCTCGGTCATGCGGCAATCCTCGGATCGTGACCGGCCGTTCCTAGCCCGCGGAGGACCGAGGCGCCAGAAGAAGGTTCAACCTGCCGCGGATCCGGGCTAGGTGTCTAAGAAGCAAGGGGCGGACGAGCGGATCGCCGTCCAGCGAGGCGAGCGAGGGGCAACAGGGGGGGCTGATCGACAGATACCTGCTGTCGCAGTTTCTGGCGGTCTTCGGGCTGGCCTCGCTCGTGCTCGTCATGGTGTACTGGATCAACCGGGCCGTGGTGCTGTTCGACCAGCTCATCGCCGATGGGCAGTCCGCCTGGGTGTTCCTGGAGCTCACGGCGCTGGCGCTCCCCTCCATCGTCAAGCTCGTCCTGCCGCTCGCGGCCTTTGCCGCGACGCTTTATGCCATGGCGCGGCTCATGGGGGACTCGGAGATCACGGTGGTGCAGGCGACCGGCGCCTCGCCCTGGCGGCTCGCGCGGCCGGTGCTGGCCTTCGGGCTGACCGTCGCGGTGCTCGTGTCGATCCTCGCCCATGTTCTGGTCCCGGCGAGCCTCAGTCGCCTGATGGCGCGCCAAGCCGAGATCGCGGAGACGGCTACCGCCCGGCTCCTGCGCGCTGGGGAGTTCATCTCGCCCGTCGAGGGGCTCACGCTCTACATCCGCGAGGTGACGCCGGAGGGGGAGCTCCGGGGGCTTCTGATCTCCGACACGCGCGACGCGCAGGAAAGCGTCTCCACCACCGCGGCCTCCGCCTATCTGGTGCGGGGGGAGGAGGGGCCGCAACTCGTGATGATCGACGGCATGGTGCAGCGGCTCTCGGAGGCCGATTGACGGCTCCTTGCCACGAGCTTTGCCGACCTCGCCTATGACCTGGGCCCGCTGATGCCCGAGGGCGGCCCCGCGGCCCGCAGCTCGCGCGAGCTGTCCACCTGGGAGCTTCTCCGCCCGACTCCGGCGCTCGCCCAGGAAACGGGGGAGGACGAGGGGGCGCTCTTCGCCGAGGCGCACGATCGCCTCGCCGAGGGGCTGCTAGCGCCGGTGGCGGCGCTGATCGGGCTGGGCGCGCTGCTCCTGGGCGGCTTCAGTCGCTTCGGAGTCTGGCGGCAGGTCATTCTGGCCATCGTGCTCGTGGTCGTGGTCAACGGCGTGGAGCAGGCCGCGCTCCAGACCGTGCGCGACGATGCCTCGCTCTGGCCGCTGACCTACCTGCCCGCCACAATGGGCTTCGGCATCGCGGCACTGCTTCTGTGGCTTGCGGCGCGGCCCCGCCAGGCGGCGCGGGAGGTTCTGGCGTGATCCTCGACCGCTACCTCGCGCGGCGCTTCCTGTGGAGCTTCCTCGCCACCCTTGCTGTCTTTTTCGGCTTCTTCGCCCTTATCGACCTCGTGGAGCAGATGCGCCGCTTCGGTGACGAGGCGGAGTCGGCGGGCCAGATCGTGGCGCTGACGCTGCTCAACGTGCCCTCGGGCCTTTACGGGATCCTGCCGCTGGTCGTGATGATTGCAGCCATCGCCATGTTCCTGGGGCTGGCCCGCTCCTCCGAGCTGGTGGTGACGCGGGGCTCGGGCCGCTCGGCGCTGCGCGCGCTCCTGGGGCCGGCGGTGGTGGCGCTGCTCGTGGGCGCCCTGGCTGTGGCGGGCGCCAATCCCATCGTCGCCGTGACCTCGCGCGAGTACGAATCGCGTGGGGCGAGGCTCCGAGAGGTCGGGAGAGCCCC
>CADCUU010000171.1 GCA_902805995.1 uncultured Rubellimicrobium sp. | reverse complement strand
TAATCTTGCGACCGTACTCCCCAGGCGGAATGCTTAATCCGTTAGGTGTGACACCGAAGAGCAAGCCCCCCGACGTCTGGCATTCATCGTTTACGGCGTGGACTACCAGGGTATCTAATCCTGTTTGCTCCCCACGCTTTCGCACCTCAGCGTCAGTGTCGAGCCAGTGAGCCGCCTTCGCCACTGGTGTTCCTCCGAATATCTACGAATTTCACCTCTACACTCGGAATTCCACTCACCTCTCTCGAACTCAAGACCACCAGTCTCGAAGGCCATTCCGGGGTTGAGCCCCGGGATTTCACCCCCGACTTGATGATCCGCCTACGCGCGCTTTACGCCCAGTCATTCCGAACAACGCTAACCCCCTCCGTATTACCGCGGCTGCTGGCACGGAGTTAGCCGGGGTTTCTTTACCGGGTACCGTCATTATCTTCCCCGGCGAAAGGGCTTTACGACCCTAAGGCCTTCATCACCCACGCGGCATGGCTAGATCAGGCTTGCGCCCATTGTCTAAGATTCCCCACTGCTGCCTCCCGTAGGAGTCTGGGCCGTGTCTCAGTCCCAGTGTTGCTGATCATCCTCTCAAACCAGCTACCGATCGTCGGCTTGGTGAGCCGTTACCTCACCAACTACCTAATCAGACGCGGGCCGATCCCTTGCCGATAAATCTTTCCCCCTCAGGGCACATCCGGTATTACCCCCAGTTTCCCAGGGCTATTCCAGAGCAAAGGGCACGTTCCCACGCGTTACTAACCCGTCCGCCGCTGACGCCCGAAAGCGCCCGCTCGACTTGCATGTGTTAAGCCTGCCGCCAGCGTTCGTTCTGAGCCAGGATCAAACTCTCAAGTTGAACGTGCACGTATGCACGATCCTTGACGCATGAAACCTCTGCACATCGCACCCAAGGCCGAAACCCCAGGCGCAGTCCCTGCTCCAGCAACCCCCAAACCCAGCCCGCACCCAGACGCCAAACCCATCCCGAAAGACAGACCCAACCCCAAGACACAAACCAAGCCCAAGCATCGCTCAAGCAAGTGAAGCTGACTGCCCCATCATCGGCTCTCGCCTAAGGGCACCGATATGCAAACATCCCATTCCGTCGATCCAGACAGAACAGCCGCCCACATATCCCTTCATCATACATATCAATGTCAAAAAGCACGATCACCCGACAGACACAGACCCCAAAGCCGCCACTCCCGTAGCGCCCCAAGGCCCATCCTGTCCAGAAATCCCCGCCGAACCAACCCCCTCAAGAGCCGCCCCGCAGAACCAGCAACACCTCAGCGCCGCCGGTGAAGCGCTATCTACGGATGCGAGAGGGAAGCCGCAAGAGGGACGTGAGGGAAAGTCGGAAGTTTTGTGACCAGACAGTCAAACCTCCATGAAATTGGGCCAAGCACGCACCAGGAACCAGCAAAGCCCTAGACAGAGCAGATAGAGCCAGTCTCAAATCCGGAGCCCGGCAGCGACATCAGTCGACAGACCGTGCGCAAGCACTGGCAGATCACTGATCGCTGAGCGGCGCTGACCGACGATGGACTGGCTCATGCGAAGCTGCGGCAACAATTCGCGCGGCCGTCCTGGACCGGATCGCGTGCGCCCTTCGTAGCCGTTGCACTATCCCGTCAGTTCGTTGTCGCGCGGCACCAACGGCAGAAGATACGGTTTCGCGCCGGAGGACCTCAACTGACCAGTGGGCTTGCAGGGGAGCGTCATCTCGTCTGTCCTGAAGATCCGAGTACGTGTGCGTCGACGTCCGCAAAGAGTAAAACCAGCCCGCGGCGCTGTACATTGTCTCCGGCGTTTAGCGACTGGCGGCTGAACCATCGTCAAGACTAAGGAATGAGTGTGCTCTGCGAACCAGCTGAAAGTGACTTCCTGCAGTTGCGAGAGCAGGCGCAGCCGCCGTGCCCCATCACTGCGCTCCGCGTCATTAGCCTCAAGTCCGATTGCGACGCAGGTGCGAAGCGCCTAGTCCTTCTAGGGCCTGCTCGCTCCACAAAAGGTGCGCACCTGATGTTTGAAGACACGCGAGATCGCGGATGCTGGCTGTCCAGGATGGTTAGACCCGCGGCATGGCCGGATCGGTGGCGGTTCCGTTCTTGTGACACAATCTCGACTGGCGGACCGACATGATCGATTTCTCCTCAGAGGCTGGCGCACTGGCCAAGGATGTTCCCGAGCCGCTCCTCGAGAGCCCGTCGCCTGCCGTCACCGCCGACGAGGCACAGAACCTCGCACATCGCCTCTTTGGGATCGACGGATCGGCGACTCCACTCGCGAGCGAGCGCGACACGAACTTTCATCTAGTGACCCGGGACGGGCGAGGCTTCGCCCTTAAATTCGCCAACTCCGCCGAACCGCCTTCAGGCACCAACTTCCAGACCGAGGCCCTCCTTGCGCTGGACCGCAACGCCCCGTCGCTGCCGGTGCCCAAGGTTGTCCAGGCGCTTGATATGCGGTGCGAAATCCCAGTTGTCCTTGCGGACGGCCGGGCAACCGTCGTGCGCTTGCTGACCTGGGTCGAAGGGGAGCCTGTCGCGAAGGTCGGCGTGTCGCCCGCCCTGCGGCGCGACATAGGGCGCACTCTGGCTCGACTAGGGCTCGCGCTGTCCAGCTTCGACCATCCGGCCGCGTCACATGACCTTCTGTGGGATATCAGGAACGCTGCGCGGCTGCGGCCCATGACAGCCGACGTCACCGACGAGGAAATCCGCGGCCGCGTCCTGGCCGAGCTCGATCACTTCGAGGCGGAGGTCGCGCCACGCCTGCCGGGGCTCAGGCATCAGGTCGTCCACAACGACCTGAATCACCACAACGTCGTCGTGCGGCGATCCGAGCCCAACCGGGTCTCGGGCATCCTCGACTTCGGGGACATGGTCCGCACGGCCCTCGCAGTCGACGTGGCGGTCGCGGCCTCCTACCTCGCTTCGGGCGAGGACCCGGTCGCGGATATTGCGGAGTTCCTTGCGGCCTACCACTCCGTCGCGCCGCTGCGTTCTGAAGAAATCGACCTGATGCGGGACCTGATCGTGGCCCGGCTGGTGACGTCGATCTCCATCACCTCGTGGCGGGCCAAGCGCTATCCGCAGAACGCCGTCTATATCCTGCGCAACAACGGACCTGCGCGCCGGGCCATGCTGCGCTTTGCTGCCCTGCCGCGTGACGAGATCACCAGCGCGCTGCGGTCCGCCTGCGACATGGAGTAGTGCATGAGCACCGATCCCCGGATGATCAACGCCTTCGTGGAAGGGGCCACTCCGCTCAGCCTTCGGGAGGCCGAGCTGGTCGCTAGGCGGAGGCGGTTCCTTGGGCCTGCTTACCGGCTGTTCTATGAGCGTCCCGTGCACATCGTCCGCGGCGAAGGGGTCTGGCTCTACGATGCCGACGGGCGAGCCTACCTCGATGCCTACAACAACGTGGCCTCGCTGGGACACGCCCATCCCCGCGTGGTGGAGGCCATCGCGAAGCAGGCCGCGACGCTCGCTACGCACACCCGCTACCTTCAGGAGCCCGTGCTCGACTGCGCCGAGGCGCTGCTCGCCACTCTTCCGCCGGAGATCGGGCACTTGATGTTCACCTGTTCGGGGTCGGAAGCCAACGACCTCGCGGTCCGCATGGCGCGCGCCTTCACCGGCGGCACGGGCATCATCGTGACCGAGACCGCCTATCACGGCGTCACGCAGGCCGTGGCGGAGTTCTCCCCTTCCCTAGGCACCGGCGTGCCCCTTGGGCCGCATGTGAGGACCGTTCCCGCGCCCGACCGCTGGCGCAGTTCCTCCGGCGATGTGGCCGCAGAGTTCACCAAGGCCGTGGACGGCGCGATCCACGACCTCCTGCGCCATGGGATCCGGCCGGCGATCTTCATCTGCGATGCTATCTTCGCCAGCGATGGGGTGTTTGCCGAACCCGCCGGGTTCCTGAAGAGAGCGGTCGAGGCGATCCGTGCCGCCGGGGGCCTCTATGTCGCGGACGAGGTGCAGTCAGGCTTTGGCCGGACAGGGGACGCCTTCTGGGGCTTTGAGAGGCACGGCGTGATGCCCGACATCGTCACGATGGGCAAGCCCATGGGCAACGGCTACCCGGTCGCGGGTGTCGCGGTCCGGCCCGAGGTGGTCGAACGCTTCGGGAGCGAGGCACGCTACTTCAACACCTTCGGCGGCAACGCTGTGGCCGCTCAGGCAGCTTTGGCCGTCATTGGGACGATCCGGTCCGAGAACCTCGTGGAGAACTCCCGGCGCGTCGGGCTCCATCTGATGGACCGGCTCGGGACACTCTCCGCCCGGCACCTTTGCATCGGTGAGGTGCGAGGTGCGGGGCTGTTCATCGGGGTGGACATCGTGGAGAACCGCGATCCCTCCCGGCCGGATGCGCCACGGACCGCACGGATCGTGAACGGATTGCGGGAGGCCGGGGTCCTCATCTCGGCCTGCGGAAAAGCGGCCAACGTCCTCAAGATACGACCGCCCCTGATCCTCAGTCGGGAGCAGGCCGACATCCTCGTCGAGACGCTGGACCAGGTGCTCGGGGGAGTGACGCCCGCCCCTCAGGCCACGCGCTGATCGCGGCGCCGCAGGGCGGCGGCCAGCCCTGCTAGGCAGAGCGTTCCCAGGATGATGACAAAGGCCGCGGCGGCGACGGCCGGGCTGATATTCTCGCGGATGCTTGCGAACATCTGCCGGGCCAACGTCCTCTGGCTCGGTCCCGCGACGAACAGGGTGATGACCACCTCGTCCAGCGAGGTGGCGAAGGCGAAGACCGCCCCCGTCACGATCCCCGGGGCAGCGAGCGGCAGCGTGATGCGGCGAAAGACCATGCCCGGCGCGGCGCCGAGGCTCGACGCGGCGAGCTCCGCATTGCGGTCGATCCCACCGAGCGAGGCGGCCACGCTGATCATCACGAAGGGCAGGCACAGCACGGCATGGGACACGATCACGCCGAGGTAAGTGTTGGCGAGGCCCAGCGGCGTGAGCAGGATCTGCAGACCCACCCCCAGCACGACCGCAGGCACGACCATGGGGAGAAGCGCCAGCGTGCGCAGCGCCCCGCTGAACGGCACGAGCCCGTCCCGCATCCCCAGCGCGCCCGCGGTCCCCAGCACGACGGAGAGCGTCGTCGCGCCCCCGCCGATCAGAAGGCTGTTCACGATGGAGCGGCGCCAGATCTCCTCCGTGACCAGCACGTCGAACCAGCGGAGCGAGGCCTCGCTAATGGGGTAGCTCAGCAGCACCCCGGACGTGAAGGCGAGCGGCAGGATGGCGAGCAGCGGGAGGAGGAGGAAGATGCCCACGGCAAGGGCGAAGGCGGCCTTGGCGATCCTCATGGCGATCACATCCCCATCGGCGAGCCCGACCGCGAGAAGCGGCCGTAGAGCGCATAAAGTACGAGGGTCGCGCCAAGAAGGATGATGCCCAAGGCCCCCGCCATGCTCCAGTTCGCGGTCTCGAGCGCGTAGAAGGCGATCGTGCCCGAGATCATCTGGTCACCCGGGCCCCCTAGGAGAGCGGGCGTGATGTAGTAGCCGATGGCCACCATGAAGACGAGCAGCACCCCGGACAGGACCCCCGGCATGGCCAGCGGCAGCAGGACGCGCCGGAACGCCGTCCAGGGCGGCGCGCCCAGGGAGGCCGCAGCCGGCATCAAGGTGCGGG
>CADCUU010000170.1 GCA_902805995.1 uncultured Rubellimicrobium sp. | reverse complement strand
AACAACAGCGACGAATCCCTGCGCGCCACCCGCGCCGCGCTGCCCTTCCTGCGCGCCGCAAGCCGGGTGGACATCGTCGTCATCGACCCGCCTCTCCACGCCCCCGACCGCTCCGACCCCGGCGGGGAACTCTCGCTCTGGCTCGCCCGCCACGGCATCCGGGCTGAGGTCGCGGTCATGGCCAAGACCGAGCCCCGCATCGCCGACGTCCTGATACGCGTCGCGCGCGAAAAGGGCTGCGACGCCGTCGTCATGGGCGCCTACGGCCATTCCCGCCTGCGCGAGGCGGTGCTGGGCGGCGCCACCCGCGACATGCTGGCCGAGGTCGCGCTGCCCCTGATCATGGCCCACTGACCGATGCAGCGGGCCCTTTCCTCAGGCGATCATGCCGCCATCCATGTCGTCGCCCGTCTCGGCGATGAGCAGCCGGATGTCCGGCACGATAATGCGGCGCTTGCCATCAAGCTCGATCACGCCCTCGTTCTTGAGGGCGCTGACCTGACGGCTCACCGTCTCCAGCGTCAGCCCGAGGTAGTCCGCCATCGCTTCCCGCGTCAGCGGCAGGTCGATCACAATGCGCCCCTTGATGGTCTGAAGGCCCACGGTCGCCTCGCGCCGCGCGATGATGGTGAGGAGGGAGGCGATCTTCTCCCGCGCGGTCTTGCGGCCCAGGATCAGCATCCACTCCCGCGCCGCGTCCAGCTCGTCGAGGCTCATGTCCAGCAGCCGCTCCGCCACCGCGGGCGTGGACACCAGAAGGCTCTCGAAGGGCTTGCGGCGGAAGCAGCACAGCGTGACCTCGCTCACCGCCTGCACGTCGTAGGGCGTGGTCGCGCGCCCGGGGCGTCCGATGAAGTCCGACGGCAGCAGAAGCCCCACCATCTGCTTCCTGCCATCCGACAGCGTCGTGCTGATCGTGGCCACGCCCTTCACGACGCTGGCCACGAATCCCATCTCGTCACCCGCCCAGGCGATGGGCTGCCCGGCCTCGTAGCTGCGATAGTACTTGATCTCCTCCAGCCGCGTCAGCTCCTCCGGCCCGCAGCGCGCGCAGACCGCGCGATGCCGGATCGGGCAGCCGGCGCACTCGACCTCGGGGTTCTTCAGCTTGGGGATCGGGGCTTGTGCGGTCACGATGGCGGGCCTGCGATCAAGGGGCATGGGCGGCACTCGTCAAATGGTGAAGCAGGATGGAGCCCGGATCAAGGGTTCCGGCGGGGCTGCGACGGCGGCCCCCATAACGGTATTACAGGAGTGCATTGCAATGGCCTCGCATGAGTTGCTGCGTGATCTGGGACTATTTGACGCGCGGGCCCCGCGGTACACGAGCTACCCCCCCGCCAACCACTTCAAGGGCGGCGTCGGCCCCGGCCAGGTGGCCTCCTGGCTCGAATCCATCCCCGCCGGGCACCGCGTCTCGCTTTATGTCCACATCCCCTACTGCCGCAGGCTCTGCTGGTTCTGCGCCTGCCGCACCCAGGGCACCCAGACCGACCGCCCGCTGATCCCCTACCTCGCCCAGATCAAGGCCGAACTGGCCCTGGTCGGCCGCCACCTGCGCCCCGATGTCGAGGTTGCGGCCATCCATCTCGGCGGCGGCACCCCCACGATCCTGCCTGCCCCCATGCTGGCCGACCTCTGCGATGCCCTCAACACCTTCCGCCCCCGCGCGGCGGACATGACCTTCTCCGTGGAGATCGACCCGACGGAGATCGACCGCTCCCGCCTCGATGCGCTGGGCGCCGCGGGCCTGACCCGCGCCTCCATCGGCGTGCAGGACTTCGACCCCACCGTGCAGGACGCCATCGGCCGCCAGCAGGGCTACGAGCTGACCCGTGACGTGGTCGCCATGATCCGCGAAACGGGCGTGAGCAGTCTCAACATGGACATGCTCTTCGGCCTGCCGCACCAGACGCGCGAACGCATGGCGGACTCGGTCCAGAAGGTGCTGTCCCTCTCCCCCGACCGGCTCGCCCTCTACGGCTACGCCCATGTCCCCTGGATGGCCAAGCGGCAGGTGATGATCCCCGCCGACGCCTTGCCCTCCTCCGAGGAACGGCTCCACCTCTTCGAGCTCGCCGACCGCCTCATGTCCTGGGACGGCTACGAACCCATCGGCATCGACCACTTCGCCCGCCCGACCGACGCCCTCGCCCTCGCCGCGCGCGAAGGGAAGATGCGCCGCAACTTCCAGGGCTACACCGAGGACGGCTGCGACACCCTCATCGGCCTCGGCGCGTCCGCCATCTCCCGCTACCCGCAGGGCTACGCGCAGAACGCCTCCACCTCCTCCGCCTACGCCCAGGCGATCAAGCGCGGAAGCCTCGCGACCGAGCGCGGCCACGCCATGTCCCCCGACGACACCCTCCGCGCCGACATGATCGAACGCCTGATGTGCCGGTTCGAGCTCGACCTGCGCGACCTCTCCCAGGTCCATAACGTCCCGCTCACCGACCTCCTGCGCATGACCGCCTCGCTCCGCCGCCGCTTCGCCGACTGGACCCGGACGGAGGGTGAGACCATCCGCCTCAGCCGCTCCCCCCGCCTCATCGCCCGCCTCGCCGCGCTGGAGGTGGACGGCTACGCCATGCCCGAAGGACGCCACAGCCGCGCCCTTTGAAGGCCCAAGACCCGGCGCAAGGTTTCCCTCATGGCCAGGCGCCGGCCCGTGTTCGTAACGAGTGATCGCGCGGCCCCCGGGGAGGGGGGCCCCGGCGGGGTCCGGTCCCTAACACGGCCGGACCCCGCGGTTTCCCCGCCTCGCCTCTCCCGCTTCGTCTCGCCCCCGCGCCCGCCTTACCCGTGCGCCCGATCTGCCGTCCCCGCCTTGCCCTCGCCTCCGCCCCGCGTCACCTTGCCCGCCACGCCAAGGGGGCAGGGGGAAACATGCGCGTCGGAATCGCCTGCCTGGTCGGGGCCTATGTCCTGTCGCAGTTCTACCGCGCCTTCCTCGCGGTGCTGACGCCCGTGCTCCAGACCGATCTCGGCGCCACGCCGGGCGACCTCGCCTGGGCCTCGGGCCTGTGGTTCCTGGCCTTCGCCGCCATGCAGATCCCCGTGGGCGCCGCACTCGACCGCCTGGGCCCCCGCCGCACCGCGAGCGCGATCCTCGGCCTCGCGGGCGGCGGCGGCGCACTTCTCTTCGCGCTCGCCCAGACGCCCCTCCACGTCATGCTCGCCATGGCCCTGATCGGCGTCGGCTGCTCGCCCGTCCTGATGGCCGCCTACGTCATCTTCGCCCGCGTCTACCCGCCCGCCATCTTCGCCACCCTCGCCGGCGCGACCATCGGCCTGGGGAGCCTCGGCAACATCCTCTCCGCCGCCCCCCTCGCCGCGCTGGTGGACTCCGTCGGCTGGCGCGCCGCCCTGGGCGGCCTCGCCACGGTCACGGTCCTCGTCGCGGCCCTCCTCTGGATCGCCGTCCGCGACCCCGCCCCCGCGCAGTCCGGCCCCACGACAGGCTCCGTCCTCGACCTCCTGAGGATGCCCGCCCTCTGGCCCATCCTCCTGATGATGTTCGCAGGCTACGGCCCGGTGGCGAGTCTCCGGGGCCTCTGGGCCGGCCCCTACGCCCGCGACACGTTCGGAGCGGACGCCGCCGCCATCGGCTGGGTCACGCTCGCCATGGGCCTCGCCATGGTCTTGGGCAACTTCCTCTACGGCCCCGCCGACCGCGTCTTCCACACCCGCAAATGGGTCGTCTGGACCGGCAACGCCGTCGTCCTCGCAGCCCTGCTCGCGCTCGCCTGGGCCCCCGCCGCAGGCCTCTGGCAGTCCACCCTCCTCCTCGCGCTCGCGGGGCTCTGCGGCTCGGCCTTCGCCGTCATCATGGCCCATGGCCGCGCGCTCTTCCCGCCCCACCTGACGGGGCGCGGCGTCACCCTCGTCAACATGTTCGGCATCGGCGGCGCGGGCCTTCTCCAGTTCGCCTCCCGCCCCATCCATGGCGGCGGCACGGACCCCGACTCCTACCGCGCCCTCTTCCTCTTCTTCGCCGCGATCGTGGCGCTGGGCCTGTTCGCCTACCTCTTCTCCCGCGACAGCACCGACTGACCCTTTTCCCCGGCGACATCGTCCCTTATGGGACGCGGGATCAAGGAAAAGGAAAAGGAAGATGGGGTACAAGGTCGTCGTCGTCGGCGCCACGGGCAACGTGGGGCGCGAGATGCTCAACATCCTGGCCGAGCGGGAATTCCCGGTGGACGAGATCGCCGCTCTCGCCAGCCGCAAATCCCTGGGCACGGAGGTGAGCTTCGGCGACCGAACGCTCAAGACCCAGGACCTCGACCAGTTCGACTTCACCGGCTGGGACATCGCGCTCTTCGCCATCGGCTCCGACGCGACCAAGCAGTACGCCCCCAAGGCCGCCGCCACGGGCTGCGTCGTGATCGACAACTCGTCGCTCTACCGCTACGACCCCCAGGTCCCGCTCGTCGTGCCCGAGGTCAACGCCGACGCCGTCATGGGCTACACCCAGAAGAACATCATCGCGAACCCCAACTGCTCCACCGCGCAGATGGTCGTCGCCCTCAAGCCCCTCCATGACCGCGCCAAGATCAAGCGCGTCGTCGTCAGCACCTACCAGTCCGTGTCCGGCACCGGCAAGGAAGCCATCGACGAGCTCTGGAACCAGACCAAGGGCATCTACGTCCCCGGACAGGAGGTCGCGCCCTCGGTCTATCCCCGCCAGATCGCCTTCAACGTCATTCCCCACATCGACGTCTTCATGGAAGACGGCCAGACCAAGGAAGAGTGGAAGATGATGGTGGAGACGAAGAAGATCCTCGACCCCTCCATCAAGGTCACGGCCACCTGCGTCCGCGTCCCCGTCTTCGTGGGCCACTCCGAATCCGTGAACGTGGAGTTCGAGGACCATCTCGACGAAGCCGAGGCGCGCGACATCCTGCGCGAGGCTCCCGGCTGCCTCGTCGTCGACAAGCGCGAGGCCGGCGGCTACATCACCCCCATCGAATGCGTGGGCGAATACGCCACCTACATCTCGCGCATCCGCCAGGACCAGACCGTGGACAACGGCCTCAACCTCTGGATCGTCTCGGACAACCTCCGCAAGGGCGCCGCCCTCAACGCCGTCCAGATCGCCGAGGTCCTCGGCCAGCGCGCCCTCAAGAAGGGCTGACCCGCCCGGATACCTCGCAGAACACGGCCCGCCCCACGGCGGGCCGACCTATGCCTCTCTCCCGTCGGAAAACTTGGGCTCCAGCACGCCCGCCCCCGGCCGCACAGCGACCATCGTCAAAGCGGCCCACCCCCTCCGACCCTTGCCCCAGCCCACCCTCCGCCGCGCACGGCCCAGGGGAGTCACGCAACGCTCGTCGGTGTAAGACCTCGTTAACTCCTGTCCGGCACATTGGCTCGCACGACCGCGAATCAATCCAGCCTGACTCCGCCCCCCTCCAGACCGCGCCCATCCCGGGCGCAGGGACCGCGCGATCAGGCTCCACCGACAGGAGCCCCCATGCAGAGCCCCCAAGCCTGAGGCTTGGACCAGCAACACCGCGAACGCCAAGCGGCCACATACCGGGCCGGGAGATCCTCCCCGCGTCCTCCATAGACTCAAGCCCGCCATGACGGCGGTCCGGGAAACGTCTCGCCCGCGCACCATGCGCCCGGCTCGCAGACACCGGAGGCCCCGCGGGATCGAATCA
>CADCUU010000169.1 GCA_902805995.1 uncultured Rubellimicrobium sp. | reverse complement strand
AGATCGGAGCACTGGCCACCATCTCCATGCGGCTCAGGTCCACGATGGTCAGAAGCGGCGTCCCCGAAGCGACGACGTTCCCCGCCTCCACGGACCTCGACGCGATCACCCCGTCAAAGGGCGCGCGCAGCGTCGCCCCCTCCAGCCCGATCTCGGCCACCGCGACCTGATCCTCCTGTGCGTCGAGAGTGGAGCGGATCTGGTCCACCTGCGTCCGCGCCTCGTCCAGCGACGCCTCCGCCGCGACGCCCCGCTCCACCAGCGCCTCGGCCCGGGCAAGCTGCTCCTCGGCCAGCGCAAGCTGCGACCGCGTGGAGGCGAGGTTGCTCCGCGCGAGGTTCGTCTCCAGCGTCAGCCGCTGCACGTCCACCTGCACGAGAAGATCGCCTTCCGACACCCGATCCCCCGAGCGCGCGAGCACCGCCTCCACCCGGCCCGAAGCCTCGGCCGACAGATCGGCCCGGCGCGAGGGCCGAAGCGTCCCGATCACCCGGACCGTGCGCCGCAGCGTCGCGGGCTCCAGCGCCGTCCATTCGTCGGCAGTGATCTGCAAGTGCCGCTCGGCGGGCAGCTCCTCGGCCACCACAGGCTCCTCCGCCACGGGCGGCGCGAACCGGGCCTGAAGCTCCTCGCGGAAGAACCAGCCCGCGACGCCCGCGCCGATCAGCAGGACAAGCACCACCCAAGGCCACTTCCGACGAGGCGGGGGCAACCCTTGGCGTGCCCTCTCGGCCCGCCGCCGCTCGCGCCGCGACATGGCCCATTCGGGCTTGTCCCCCGCCGCCTGCGCCGCCGGCCCGTCAGAAAGATCCTTCGCCATATCCGCCTCTCCGCAAAGCGGTCGCCGCGCCTCCCCCGAAAGGGTGCGTCCTGCCCCGCCTCGGTTCAAGGTCGTGCCTTCTGACGAAGGCGTCAACACGACCATGCGTCGCGCACATGGCCGCGTCAGGCGCTATTCCGCTGCCATCGCCGCCTGGACAGGGCGCCCGGAATCGTCAAAGCGGTGCAGCATCCCCGGACGCGGCTGCAGCGACACGGTAGTCCCCTCCGGGATCGCCACCTTGCCGGGCTGGCGCACGATCACCGGCTCCTTGGTGCCCATCTCCACGAACAGGTAGTTGTCGCTGCCCAGATCCTCCGTATGGACGACCGTCCCCGTCCAAAGGCCCGCCCCCGCCGGCACCACGTCGATATGCTCCGCTCGCACGCCCAGCGTCGCGCAACGATGGGCAGCGGCGAATTCGCCCTCCAGGAAGTTCATCTTGGGGCTCCCGATGAACCCCGCGACGAAAATGCTGTTGGGATGATCGTACAACTCCGTCGGCGTGCCCACCTGCTCCACGAGCCCGTCGCGCAGCACGCAGATCCGGTCCGCCAGCGTCATCGCCTCCACCTGATCGTGGGTGACGTAGATCATCGTCACGTCCCGCATGTCGTGGTGCAGCTTGGCGATCTCCAGCCGCGTCTGCACCCGCAGCGCGGCGTCGAGGTTCGACAGCGGCTCGTCGAACAGGAACACCCGGGGGTCGCGCACGATGGCCCGCCCGATGGCCACCCGCTGCCGCTGCCCGCCAGACAACTGCTTGGGCAGCCGGTCTAGCAGGTGGTCGATCTGGAGCATCGAGGCCGCGCGCCGCACCCGCGCATCCATGTCGGCCTTGTTCGACCCGGCAAGCTTCATGCCGAAGGCCATGTTGTCGTAGACCTTCATGTGCGGGTAAAGCGCGTAGCTCTGGAACACCATCGCGATGCCCCGCTTCGACGGGACCACGTTGTTCACCCGCTCCCCGTCAAAGAACAGGTCGCCCGTGCTGATGTTCTCCAGGCCCGAGATGAGGCGCAGGAGCGTGGACTTCCCGCATCCCGAGGGCCCCACGAAGACCATGAACTCGCCGCGCTTGATCTCGAGGTCGATGCCTTTGATGACCGTGACCGACCCATAGGACTTGGTGACGTTGCGAAGCTGGATGTTGGCCATGGGTTACCCTTTCACGCCGTCGTTGATGGTCAATGGGCGCCCGGCGCGACACGCATTGCAAAGCTGGACCTTGGCCATCGGTTTACCCTTTCACGCCGCCGGCGGTCAGACCCGCCACGATCTTGCGCTGGAAGACGAGGACGAGAACGATGAGGGGCACGGTCACCAGCACCGACGCGGCCATGATCGGCCCCCACGGGATCTCCTGGGACGACGCCCCGGACAAAAGCGCGATGGCCACGGGCACGGTGCGCTGGGTCTCGGACACGGTGAAGGTCAGGGCGAACAGGAACTCGTTCCACGCCCCGATGAAGGCCAGAAGCCCCGTCGTCACCAGCGCCGGCCACAGAAGCGGCAGGAACACCTTGGAGATGACGATCCAGGGCGTCGCCCCGTCCACGATGGCCGCTTCTTCGATCTCCACCGGCAGGTCCCGCATGAAGGTCGTCAGCACCCAGACCGTGAACGGCAGCGTGAAGATCGTGTAGGAGATGATCAGCGCCCAGGGCGTGTTGTAGACGCCGAGCCAGTTGATCAGCTCGAACAGCCCCGACAGCACCGCGATCTGCGGGAACATCGACACGCCCAGGATCGTCATCAGCAGGAGCCCCCGCCCCCGGAACCGCACCCGTGCCAGCGCATAGGAGGCGGTGACGGCCAGGAACAGCGCCGCGATCACCGTGACCCCGGCGATGAAGACCGAGTTCAGCACGCTCCGGACAAAGCTCCGCGCGCCCAGCACCGTGTCGTAGTTCTGGGTGGAGAAGTTCTCCGGCAGGACGTTCGGCTCAAAGAGCTGCGTCCCTGTCTCGAAGCTCGACAGGACCGCGTAATAGAACGGGAACACCGCGATCAGCACGATCAGCGCCACCACGAGCCAGAACATCGCCTTCCAGAACAGCCCGCCGACCGTTCGGTCCTCCGTCCGCTCCCCGGCCGACAGGACGGCGTAGTAGAAGGGGAACAGGACCAGGCAGGTCACCGCCAGGAACACCGCGAACCGCAGAAGCTGCCACAGGAACGAGATCAGGAGTTCGGTCATTTGCTGCGCTCCCCGCTCAGGTCGACCTTGCCCAGCCAGATGTACAGCGCCACGAACAGCGCGATGATCGCGAACAGCAGCGTCGACATGGCCGACCCCTCGCCATAGTCGCCGAACTGCTGAAGCTCCCGGTAGCTCAGCACCGACATGGTGACGGTCGCGTCGGACTGGGGCGTCAGCACGTAGATCAGGTCGAAGATCCGCAGCGCATCGAGCAGCCGGAAGATCACCGCCACCATCAGCGCGGGTTTCAGAAGCGGCAGCGTCACCCGGAAGAACACCTTGATCGGATGGATGCCGTCGATCCGCGCGGACTCGTACATGTCCCGCGGGATCATCTGGAGCCCCGCGAGCATCAGGAGCGCCATGAAGGGCGTGGTCTTCCACACGTCCACGATCAGCACCGCGATCATGGCCGTATCGGGCCGTGCGGTCCAGGCGATGGGGCTGTCGATCAGGCCCAGGCCGATCATCATGTTGTTGATGATCCCGTACTGGTCGTTGAGCATCCAGCCCCACATCCGGGCCGACACGATCGTGGGAATCGCCCAGGGGATCAGGATCGCCGCGCGGACAAAGCCGCGGCCCCGGAACTCGGCGTTGAGCACCAGCGCGACCAGAAGGCCCAGCATCGTTTCCAGCGTCACCGACAGGACGGAAAACCGGACCGTGTTCCAGACCGCGTTCCACCAGTCCGCGTCGGCCAGGACCCCGCGCCAGCGGATGTCGCCGTTGTCGCGGACCCGCATCTCCAGATAGTTCTGGAAGCCGACCCATTCAGACTGACCGTTGAAGATCGTGTCCGAGGTCGCATCCGTGAACGAATACATGATGGATCGGAACAGCGGCCAGGCCGCCACCAGCGCCAGCATCACAAGCATCGGCGCAAGGAACCAGAAGGCCGCTCGCGCGCGCTGCTGCTGGAGGCCCGTCTCCCGCCCCTGGGCTCGTTCAGCCGCGGCGGTGATCGTGGTCGTCATGGCGGGTCCTCCCTGAAGGGGTCGGACGAGGGCCGCCTTTCGCGCAACGGGGGGCGGCCCCCGGCCGGGTCGGGACCCCAGGCCGCGCCTCCTCGCGCCGCCCGAAGCCCCAGGTCTCGGCTCGCTTACTCGAGGACGTCCTCGAGATCCGCCTCAAGCTCCTCAAGCGCCTCGGCCGCTTCGGCCTCGCCCGAGATCACGCTGTGCACCGCCGTGAAGAACAGCGTCGACACTTCGTTGTAGTCCTGCTGCGTCGGCGCCGACGGGCGCGGCACGGCGTTCAGGAACACCTCCTGCCAGCGTGCCATGTAGGGGTTCGCCGCCAGCACGTCCGCGTCCTCGTAGAGCGACTGGATCGTCGGCAGGTTGCCTTCGTTGATCGCGCGCTGCTTTTGCGCCTCGGCCGAGGCGACATACATCGCGAGGTCAATGGCCACCTCCTGGTTGTCGCCATAGCGCGACACGGCCACGTTCCAGCCGCCCAGCGTCGCGGCCGAGGTCGCGCCCTCGCCTTCGCCCATCGGCAGCGGGGCCACGTCGAACTTGCCGGCCACAGCCGAATCCGCTCCGTTGCCGAGCAGGTAGGCGTAGGGCCAGTTGCGCATGAAGACCGCGTTGCCCGTCTGCCATACGCCGCGCGACTCTTCCTCCTGATAGGCCAGCACGCCCTCGGGCGAGATGGTCCCAACCCAGCCTGCCGCCGCCTCAAGCGCCGCCGCGGCCTGCGGGTTGTTGACGGAGATGGTCCCGTCCGGCTCGACGATCTGGCCGCCGCCGAAGGACTTCACCCATTCCAGCGCGTCGCAGGTCAGCCCCTCATAGGCGTTGCCCTGGAACACGAAGCCCCACATCTCGGCGTTGCCCTCGGCCCGCTCGGCATCCTGGATGCGCTGCGCGGTTTCCTGCAGCTCAGCCCAGGTGGTCGGAACCTCGGCGCCGTGCTTCTCCAGCAGGTCCGTGCGGTAATACAGCGCCGGCGCGTCCGTGAAGATCGGCATCGCCACGAGCTTGCCGTCCACCGTCTGCGACTCGATGATCGCCGGGAAGTGCTGCTCCAGGACGCCGGCCTCGGTCGCAGCGGGCATCAGGTCCACGAAATGCTCGGCCAGCTGCGGCGCCCAGATCACGTCTGTCTGGTACACGTCGATGTCGGCGTTCCCCGCGGCAAGCCACAGGCGGTACTGGCCGAACTGGTCGGTGGTCGACGCCGGCATCGGCACGAGCACGACGTCGTTGCCCGTCCGCTCCTCCCAGGGGGCGACAAGGGCGTCGAAGTTGTTCACGGCGTTGCCGACCGCACCCGACACATAGGTGATCTCGACGCCCTGGGCGCTTGCGGCCCCTGCCGCCAGCACGGCGATGGTCGCCAGCGCCGACGACCGCAGGGCAGCCGCCTTGGTCATGTGGTTCATCAATGGTCCTCCCGGATGAAGGCGGCTACCCGCCTTTTATTTGAGATCGGGCCAGCCCTTCAGGGCCATGTCCGAAACGTTTTGGAATGATAGCGGCGCCCGTCGGCTTGCGTCAACCGCTCCGCTTCGACTCTCCAAACTAACTTACGCCACCTGATTGTTCCGTCAACGAACCGTTTCCATCCCGACGCAGCGAAACGGAGCGGACAGACCCCCGCTCCACCATCTCCACCTCACCCAGCACCTGCAACTCCGCCAGTG
>CADCUU010000168.1 GCA_902805995.1 uncultured Rubellimicrobium sp. | reverse complement strand
TCCGGGCACGTGCCCGCGCGCCAAAGCCGAGAATGGCGATGGCCGCAACGACCGCCACGGCCAGCGCCGTCATGTTCGGCTGCCGCTCCATGGCGAGGTCCGGCACGAAGCCGCCCACGAAGTCCGGGACGAAGCCCGACGACAGCGCTTGGAATGCGGGCGGGAAGGGCCCGATGTTCTGCCCGCTCAGCAGCCAGAGCGTGAGCCCCCGGAACACCAGCATCCCCGCCAGCGTCACGATGAAGGACGGGATGCGCCAGTAGGCGATCCAGTAGCCCTGCGCCGCACCGATTACGCCGCCAACCACGAGGCTCGCCGGGATCACCGCCCAGACCGGCCAGTCCATGTTGACGGTCAGCACCGCCGACACCGCGCCCACGAAGGCGGCGACCGAACCCACCGACAGGTCGATATGCCCCGCCACGATGACGAGGAGCATCCCCGACGCCATGATGATCACATAGGCGTTCTGGAGGAACAGGTTGGTGATGTTGGTCGGCGACAGGAAGTCGATCGGGTTCGGCGGCACCACCTTCAGGATGATGAAGAAGAACGCCACGATGCCGATCAGCGCAAACAGCATCCCGTATTCGCGCAGGTTGTCCTTGAGGTAGGCGGCCCCGGACCGGCCGTTGGCGGTCAGGCCGTCCCCTTCGCGGGTTCCTCCCACGCCGCGCTCGCCCGGCCCCAGCCGGACCCCGTCGTTCACGTCAGCCATGCGCGGCCTCCTCGATATGGTCCTGCTTCTCGTGCTCGCGCACGATCAGCGACATGATCTTTTCCTGGCTCGCCTCGGCCGCGGACAGCTCTCCGACGAAGGCTCCCTCGGCCATGACGTAGATGCGGTCGCACATCCCCAGCAGCTCCGGCATCTCGGAGGAGATCATCACCACCCCCCGCCCTTCCTGGGCGAGCTGGTTCATGATCCCGTAGATCTCGAACTTGGCGCCCACGTCGATGCCGCGCGTGGGCTCGTCGAGGATCAGCACCTGCGGCTCCGTGAACAGGAGCTTCGAGAGCAGCACCTTCTGCTGGTTGCCGCCCGACAGGTTCATCACCTTCTGGAACACGTTGGGCGTGCGGATGTTCATCGCGCCCTTGTAGCGCGTGGCGACCTGCTGCTCGCGCGCCTCGTCCAGCACCCCGCCACGCGACACGCCCGGCAGGTTGGCGAGGCTCACGTTCCGCAGGATCGGCTCCTCGAGCACGAGGCCCAGCGCCTTGCGGTCCTCGGTCACATAGGCGATCCCCGCGGACAGCGCCTTGGGCACGGTGGACACGTCCACCTCCTGCCCGTTCATGCGCACGCGGCCCCGAACATCGCGCCCCCAGGACCGCCCGAAGATCGACATGGCAAGCTCGGTCCGGCCCGAGCCCATGAGCCCCGCGATCCCCACGATCTCGCCCTTGCGGACGTTGAAACCGATGCTCCGGATGAAGTCGCGGTCCATGTGCTCCGGGTGGCGCGCCCGCCAGCCGTCCACCTCCATGAGCACCGCGCCCGGGTTTCGCATGCGCTCCGGGTAGCGGTGCGCCATGTCGCGCCCCACCATGTCCCGCACGATCCGGTCCTCCGAGATCGGCTCCGCATGCGCGTCGAGCATGGACACCGTGGCCCCGTCGCGGATCACCGTCACCCGGTCCGCCACGCGCCGCACCTCGTTGAGCTTGTGCGAGATGATGATCGACGTCACCCCCTGCGCCTTCAGCTCCAGGAGCAGGTTCAGCAGCGTCGCGGCATCGTTCTCCTGCAACGCCGCCGTGGGCTCGTCGAGGATCAGGAGCCGCACGTTCTTCGACAGCGCCTTGGCGATCTCCACGAGCTGCTGCTTGCCCACGCCCAGGTCATGGACCGGCGTCGTGGGCGACTCCCGCAGGCCCACCTTGGCCAGCAGCTCCGAGGTCCGCCGGTTCGTCTCGCGCCAGTCGATCACGCCCCCGCGGGCGCGCTCGTTGCCCAGGAAGATGTTCTCCCCGATGCTGAGGAGCGGGATCAGCGCCAGTTCCTGGTGGATGATGACGATGCCCGCCGCCTCGGAATCCTGGATGCCGCGAAAGCGCGCCTCCTGCCCGGCGTAAAGGATCGTCCCGTCATAGGAGCCGTGGGGATAGACCCCCGACAGCACCTTCATCAGCGTGGACTTGCCCGCGCCGTTCTCGCCGCAGATGGCGTGGATCTCGCCCTCGCGCACCTCCAGCGTGACATTGTCGAGAGCCCGGACCCCCGGGAAGGTCTTCGAGATGCCCTGCATCTCCAGAAGAGCGGTCATGTGCGGGACTCCCGCCGAAATAGGGAAAAAGGGGGCGCCCACGGCCTGCGCGGACGCCCCCGGGATAATCAGATCACTGGATGTCTTCGGCCGTGTAGTAGCCCGAACCCACAAGGGTCTCCTCGTAGTTCGACGCATCCACCGGCACGGGGACGAGGAGGTAGGACGGGACCACCTTCACGCCGTTGTCGTAGGTCTCGGTGTCGTTGATCTCGGGCTCGCCGCCAGCGAGGACCGCTTCCACCATGCCCACGGTCACGCGCGCAAGCTCGCGGGTGTCCTTGAACACGGTCGAGTGCTGCTCGCCCGCGACGATCGACTTGACCGAGGGGACTTCGGCGTCCTGGCCGGTGACGCAGGGCATCGCGAGGTCGCCCGAGCCGTAGCCCACGCCCTTGACCGACGACAGGATGCCGATGGACAGGCCGTCATAGGGCGACAGCGCGCCGTGGAGCGTCTTGTCGCCGTAGTTGGCGGACAGCAGGTTATCCATGCGCGACTGGGCGGTCGCCGGGTCCCAACGCAGGGTGCCGACCACGTCCATGCCCATCTGGCCCGACGGGACCACGATGTCGCCGGCGTCGATCATCGGCTGCAGGACCGACATCGCGCCGTCGTAGAAGAAGAAGGCGTTGTTGTCGTCCGGGGAGCCGCCGAACAGCTCGACGTTCCAGGGCTTCTGGTCGGCAAAGCGCTCGTTCAGGCACTGCACGAGGGAGTTGGCCTGGAGCACGCCCACCTGGAAGTTGTCGAAGGTGGCGTAGTAGCTCACATCGCCCGAGTCGCGGATCAGGCGGTCATAGGCGATGACCGGGATACCGGCGGCGGCGGCGTTCGCCAGCGCGTTCGACAGGGTCGTGCCGTCGATGGCGGCGACCACGAGGGCGTCCACGCCCTGCGAAACCATGTTCTCGACCTGGTTCAGCTGGGTCGGGATGTCGTCCTCGGCGTATTGCAGCACGGTGTCGTAGCCCGCGGCCTCGAACTGCTCCACCATGGAGTTGCCGTCCGATATCCAGCGCGCCGACGACTGGGTCGGCATCGCGATGCCGACAGTGCCCTTGCTCTCCTGCGCGAAGGCAGGGAAGGCGCCGGCCGCGAGCGCGGCGAAAGAGATCGCGGCCAGGGCCGCGCGACGGGTCGTCATGAGTAGTCCTCCCAATGCGCCGCACGTTCCTCGCGCGGCTGCAGACGATGGCTCAGGGCGCGGCCCATGAGGGGCGCCCGAAGCATGCGCCACCATGGCGAGGGTTGCGGGAAGGGTCAAAGCGCAATATCGCCAAGCTCACATATCAGGATTGGCATGAATGGACCTGACCCAGACGCCCGGTCACCTCCTGCGGCGCGGCCTCAAGCTCGCGCATCTCCGCCTCATGGCGGCCTTGGGCGAAACCGGGGCGCTGGGCATCGCGGCCGGGCGCCTCGGCATGACCCAGCCCGCCGCCTCCCGCCTCCTGGCGGAGGTCGAGGAGATCGCGGGCCGCCCCGTCCACCGGCGCGAAGGCCGCGGCCTCGCCCTCACCCCGGAGGGGCAGGCCTTGTCCCGCCGCGCCGCCCGCGCCCTCTCCGAACTCGGCGCCGCCGAGCGCGAAATGGCCGACCTGGGCCGGGGTCTGTCGGGCCATGTCCGTCTGGGCTCGGTCACGGGGCCCGCGCTCGACCGCGTCCTGCCCGCCCTCCGCGCCGCCCGCTTCGCCCTGCCCGGCGTCACCTGCGAGGTCGAGGTCGCGCCCTCCGACCCCTTGGGCGACCTCCTCCTCGCGGGGAGCCTCGACTTCGCCCTGGCCCGCCTGCCCGAAGGCCGCGACCCCGCCCTCTTCGACATGGCCCCCCTGGGCGAGGAGCCCGTGAGCCTCGTCGTCCGCCCCGGCCACGCCCTGGCCCGCCGCGCGCGCCTTTCGCCCGAGGATCTGCTGGATTACGACTGGGTCATGCCCGGCCCCGGCACGCTCCTGCGCCGCACGGTGCTGGAACGGCTGGCCGCTCTGGGGCTGCCGCCACCGCCCGGCCGCCTCTCGACCTCGTCCTTCCTGCTGATCCTGGCCATGCTGCGCGAATCCAACGCCATCGCGCCCCTCGCCACCGCCGTCGCTCGGCGCTTTGCGGCCAGCCCCGAGGCGGGCCCCGAAGGCGGCCTCGTCATCCTGCCCCTCGACCTCGGCATCGTCGTGGCGAGCTTCGGCCTCATGACCCTGCGCGACGCCCGCCTGACCCCCGCCGCCCAGCGCCTGCGCGAGCTCGAGGCGGGCGGCCTCGTCGCGGAGCGCCGCCTCCCGCCGCCGGCCGCGTCGCAGGTCTACGAGCTCACGCCGCGCGGCGCCGAGCTCGAGCCGGTCGTCATGGCGCTCGGCCGGTGGGGCGCCGGCACGCCGGTCCCCGCGCCCGAGGTCGGCATGAGCCCCGACGCGAGCGTCCTCTCCCTCAAGGCGCTCTTCGACCCGGGCAGGGCGCAGGACGCCGAGCTCACCATCGCCCTCACCCTCGGCGAGGACGCGTACCGCGCCCACATCGCCAAAGGCGAGCTCGAGCTCCATCGCGGGGAGGCCCGCTCGCCCGACGCCACCATCGCCACCGACGTCGCCACCCTCACCGCGGTGCGCCGCGCCCCGGAGACGCTCCACGACGCGACGCGCGCGGGCACCCTCACCATCGACGGCGACGAGGCGGCGGCCGAGCGCTTCCTCGCGCTCTTCCCGCTCCCCGCCGCTACGCCCGCGTGAGCTTCTTGTAGGAGATGCGGTGGGGCCGGTCGGCCTCGGCGCCCAGCCGCTCGCGCCGGTGCTCCTCGTAGGCCTCGAAGTTCCCCTCGAACCACGTGACCTGGGAGTCGCCCTCGAACGCGAGGACGTGCGTCGCCACGCGGTCGAGGAACCAGCGATCGTGGGAGATGATCACCGCGCAGCCCGGGAAGGAGAGCAGCGCCTCCTCGAGGGCGCGCAGGGTGTCGACGTCGAGGTCGTTCGTCGGCTCGTCGAGGAGCAGGACGTTGCCGCCCGTGCGCAGGAGCTTGGCCATGTGCAGCCGGTTGCGCTCGCCGCCGGAGAGCTTGCCGACCTTCTTCTGCTGGTCGGAGCCGCGGAAGTTGAAGTTCGCCACGTACTGGCGGGAGTTGACCTCGCGGTCGCCGACCTTGATGTGCTCGTGGCCGTCGGAGATCTCCTCCCACACGTTGCGCTCGTCGTCGAGCGCGTCGCGCGACTGGTCGACGTAGGCGAGCTGCACCGTGTCGCCGAGGCGCAGGGAGCCCGAGTCCGGCTTCTCCTGGCCGACGAGCATGCGGAAGAGCGTCGTCTTGCCGGCGCCGTTGGGGCCGATCACGCCGACGATGCCCGCGGGCGGCAGCGTGAACGAGAGGTCCTCGATCAGCAGCCGGTCGCCGAAGCCCTTGCGCAGGTCCTTCGTCT
>CADCUU010000167.1 GCA_902805995.1 uncultured Rubellimicrobium sp. | reverse complement strand
CCGGTGCCGCTGGGCAACATGCTGCCCGGGATTGCGCTCTGCCTTATCGCGCTCGGGGTGCTGGAGAAGGACGGCCTCTGGATCGCTGGGGGGATCGGCGTAGGCGTCCTGGCGTTGCTGATTGCCTGGGGGGTCGTCTACGCGCTGGCCCGGGCCGCCTGGTTCATCCTGACCAACGCCTTTTGACGGGGCCGGACCGCCCCGCTAGGCTCGTCACGCTTGTCAGAGGGGCATCGTCATGGCCACCGAATCCGCCGGCATCGACCTTCCGGCCGCCGTGACGCTGCTCGGCGCGGCGGTCGTGGCCGTGCCGATATTTCGCCGGGCGGGTCTGGGCTCGGTCCTCGGCTACCTCGCCGCGGGGCTCGCCATGGGGCCGTTCGGGTTCGCCGTGGTCCAGGACCCGGAGGCGATGCTCCATGTCGCCGAGCTGGGCGTCGTGCTGTTCCTGTTCATCATCGGACTGGAGATGGAGCCCCGCCGCCTGTGGTCCCTACGGAGCGAGATCTTCGGGCTGGGCCTCGCGCAGGTGCTGGTCTGCATGGCCCTGCTGAGTTGGGTGGGCGTGGCGCTGGGCTATCCGCTGGCCGCGTCGCTGGTGTCGGGGGCGGGGTTCGTCCTGACTTCTACCGCCATCGTCATGCAGATGCTGAGCGAGCGTGCCGACATAGCGAAGCCCAAGGGGCAGCGGATGGTCTCAATCCTGCTGCTGGAGGACCTCGCCATCGTGCCGCTGCTGGCGCTCGTGGCCTTCCTCGCGCCGCGAGGTGCAGAGGAGGTCACGGGGGCCGATCGCATCTGGTCCATCGGGGTCGGCCTTGGGGCCATCGCGCTCCTGATCCTTGCGGGGCGCTACTTCCTCAACCCGATGTTCAAGCTGCTCGCGGCCTTTGGCGGGCGCGAGGTGATGACGGCCGGGGCGCTACTGGTTGTGCTGGGCTCGGCGGTGCTCCTCGACGCGGGGGGGCTGTCGGCGGCGATGGGCGCGTTCCTGGCGGGGGTGCTGTTGTCCGAGTCGACGTTCCGGCATCAGCTGGAGGCCGATATCGAGCCGTTCCGGGGGTTGCTGCTGGGTCTTTTCTTCCTCGCGGTGGGCATGTCGCTCGACCTCCAGGTGGTGATCGAGGAATGGCCGCTGATCCTCATCTCGGTCGCGGCCTACATCACCCTCAAGTCGCTGGGCATCTACGGCGTCGCCCGCGCCTTTCGGGCGAGCCATGCCGAGGCGCTGGAACGCACGGTCCTGATGGCGCAGGGGGGCGAGTTCGCCTTCGTGCTGTATGGCGCGGCGCTCGCGGTGGGCCTGATCGACTCGCGCGGCTCCGCCATGCTGACCGCGATCATCATCATCTCAATGATCCTGACGCCCCTTTTCATTGCGCTGCACGACCGGTTCGCCAGGACAGCGGGCGTCGACGATGGCGCGGGGGCGGAGGGGCCGAGCGACCTGCACAACGCCGTGCTCATCATCGGCTTTGGCCGCTTCGGGCAGATCGTGAGCCAGGTCATGCTGTCCCGCGGCTGGTCCGTGTCCATCATCGACACGGACACCGAGATGATCACGGTCGCGGGCTACATGGGGATGAAGGTCTATTTCGGCGACGGCGCGCGGCTCGACATCCTTCACGCGGCCGGGGCAAAGGATGCCCGGGCGATCCTGATCTGCATCGACAAGCCCGACGCCGCGACCCGCATCGCCGAGATCTGCAAGGCGGAGTACCCCCTCGTCCCCGTGCTGGCCCGCGCCTTCGACCGGGGCCATGCGCTGGCGCTGATCCGGGCGGGCGTGGACTACCAGATCCGCGAGACGTTCGAATCCGCCCTCGCCTTTGGCGGCCGAGCGTTGGACGACCTGGGCGAGTCGCCGGAGATCGTGGAGCAGGTACTTGACGAGGTTCGCGTCCGCGACGCCAACCGGCTTGCCGCTCAGATCGCGGGCGACCTTACCAGCGGACGGGACCTCCTGCTCTCGAACCTCCCCGAGGATCAGCGCGAAGCCGCGCGGGCCAAGCGCCCCCCCAACCTGGAGGACTCCCTATGGTCGAGGGAGCGGCAGAGCTGACGGGGTTCAGGCCGCGCCCATGAAGTCGAGCTTGCCCAAGTCCACGCCGTTGTGGCGCAGGATGTTGTAGGCCGTCGTCATGTGGAAATAGAAGTTCGGCACCGCGAAGCTGGCGAGATAGAAGGGGGCAGGAAAGCTCATCTCGCGCGACGGAGCCTTGACCGTGATGGTCTTGTCCTCGGCTCCCGCGAAGGCCTCCTCCGGGACGGATTCGATGAAGGCGAGCGTCCTGGCGACGCGGTCGCGGAGTTCCGCGAAGGTCTGCTCGGTGTCCTCGAAGCGCGGCGCCTCTTGCCCCGACAGCCGGGCGGCCGCGAACTTGGCGTGGTCGCAGGTCATGCCGATCTGCCGCCGGAGCGGGTGCATGTCGGGGGCCAGCCGGTCATTGACCAGCACGGACGGGTCGATCCGCCGCGCCTCGCAATGCGCCTCGGCCTTCCCGAGAATGTGGTCGAGGGCGCGCAGGGAACGGGCGAAGGCGGGCACGGGGGATTGCATGGGCGACTCCTTGAATCTGGTCGCGCGGACCAGAGCCGAGACCGCCCGCACAGTCAAACCCCCGTCAGACCTGACGGCCCCAGAGATCGTACTCGCCCGCCTCCTCGACCTCGACGGTTACGAGGTCGCCGGGCTTGAGCTCCTCGTAGCCTTCGTCGATGAACAGGTTGCCATCGATCTCGGGCGCGTCTCCCTTGGTGCGGCAGGTGGCGCCATCCTCGTCCACTTCATCGACCAGCACCTCCATCCGGGTGCCGACCTTAGCAGCCAGCTTCGCCTCGGAGATGGCCTGCGCCTTTTCCATGAAGCGCTCCCACCGCTCCTGCTTGACTTCGGGCGCGACGTGGTCGGGCAGCGCGTTGGAGCGCGCGCCCTTCACGTCCTCGTACTGGAAGCAGCCCACGCGATCGAGCTGCGCCTCGTCCAGCCAGTCGAGGAGGGTCTGGAACTCGGCCTCCGTCTCGCCGGGGTAGCCGACGATGAAGGTGGAGCGGAGCACGATCTCGGGGCAGATGGCGCGCCAGGCGGCGACCTCGTCCAACGTGCGGGCGGCGGCGGCGGGCCGGGCCATGCGGCGCAGCGTGTCCGGGTGGGCGTGCTGGAACGGGATGTCGAGGTAAGGCAGCACCAGCCCCTCGGCCATCAGCGGGATCAGGTCGCGGACATGGGGATAGGGGTAAACGTAATGGAGCCGCACCCAGGCCCCGAGGCTCCCGAGGTCACGGGCGAGGTCGGTGATATGTGCCCGATGCCCCCGCTCCTCGGCATAGCCGATGTCGAGCCCGTAGGCCGATGTGTCCTGGCTGATGACCAGAAGCTCCTTTACCCCCGCCTGGACGAGCTTCTCGGCCTCGCGCACCACGGCATGGGCGGGACGCGATTGGAGCCGCCCGCGCATGTCGGGGATGATGCAGAACTTGCACTTGTGGTTGCAACCCTCTGAAATCTTGAGGTAGCTGAAGTGCCGGGGCGTGAGGGTGACGCCGCTGGCCGGCAGCAGGTCGATGAAAGGGTTCGGGCTCGGCGGCACGGCGGAATGGACGGCGTCCAGCACCTGCTCGTACTGGTGGGGCCCCGTGACGGCCAGCACCTTGGGATGCGCGCCGGTGATGTAGTCGGGCTCGGCCCCCAGGCAGCCGGTGACGATGACCTTCCCGTTCTGGCTCAGCGCCTCGCCGATCGCGTCCAGGCTTTCGGCCTTGGCGCTGTCGAGAAAGCCGCAGGTGTTCACGATCACCGCGTCCGCGCCGTTGTAATCGGGCGAGATCGCATACCCCTCAGCCCGCAGGCGCGTGAGGATGCGCTCGCTGTCCACCAGCGCCTTGGGGCAGCCCAGGGACACCATGCCGATCGTCGGCTGCCCCGGGCGGGCGATATCCGTCAGCCGCGCCTTGGGGGCGAGGTCGGGGCGAAGGTTCGGCGGGTTCAGCGTCATGCGGGCGGCCTTTCGGGGGATGGGCGGACATAGCGGCTTCGGGGCCGTCTGAAAAGTGGGACGCCTTGCCACGCCCTCATGCGGCGTGATCGCCGAAGTCGGTGCATGGTCGGCCAAGAGATTTCCGGCCAGGGATTGGTCGCGATCCGTCCCGGTGCGCCCCCCTCCTTGCCACGGCACGGCCGGTCGAGTCAGATGCGCCCGACCCACGGAGGCTCCATGACCGACCGTCCCCTGATCCTTGCCTGCCCCCTGCCGCGCACGCTGCCGCTGCTGTTCGCGCCGGAGCTGCTGCGCCGGCTCTTCGACCGCTACGACGTGGTGGGGACCACCGACGAGGCCCTGCCCCGCCTCCCTGAGGATACGCTGCGCGAGGCGCGCTACATCATCGGCCAGCCGCCGCTGACGCCCGACCTGCTGGGGCGGATGGACCAGCTCCGCTGCATCTTCAACGTGGAGTCGAACCTCCTCCCCAACATGCCTTACGAGGACGCGTTCGCCCGCGGCATCCATGTCGTGACCACGGGCGCCGTCTTTGCCGAGCCCGTGGCCGAGATCGGCTTGGGCTTCGCGCTGTCTCTCGCCCGCGGCATCCACACCGCGGATGCCGAGTTCCGTGCGGGACAGGAGCGATGGGGCGGCGAAGGCAATGCCGGGGCGCGGCTGATCACCGGCTCCACGATCGGCATTCTGGGAATGGGGGCGCTCGGGCAAGCCGTGGCGCGGGTGCTGCAGGGATTCCGGCCCCGGCTGATCGCCCACGATCCGTGGCAGGCGCCGTCCATTACTCGGAACCTCGGCGCGGAGCCCGTCGAGTTCGACACGCTGCTCAGCGAATCCGAGACGCTCTTTGTCACGGCGGCGGTGACGAGCGAGAATCAGGGCTTCCTTGGGGCCGAGGCCTTTGCGCGGATGCGGCCCGGATCGGCCCTGATCCTGCTGTCGCGGGCTGGGGTCGTCGACTTCGACGCTCTGATGGACGCCGTCCGGTCAGGCCATATCCAGGCGGCCAGTGACGTCTTCCCGGAGGAGCCCCTCCCGCTGGACCACCCCGTCCGCGAGCTTTCCGGCTTTCTTCTGTCCGCGCACCGTGCCGGGGCGCTCGACAGCGCCTTTCGTCGGATGGGAGAGATGGTGATGGAGGATCTGGCGCTCCTCGACCGGGGGCTGCCGCCGCAGGTCTGCAAGCGGGCGGAGCGTGAGACGGTGGCGCGATTCCGGTCGAAACCAGTGAGCGTGAATTGAGAGAATTGGGGAACTGGCTGCGTGATGGTTGCTTCTAGGGTGCGCCTGCGGCTGCACGAGATGAGGGCCAAGCACGCAATGGAGTCTCTGCTGACTGCCCGAAAGGCTGCCGAGAGCCGCACGTGACCGGGCGACAGCGCGGCTGCCAAGTCTTATACGCCCGGCGCTATTGTCTGACTCGTCCGGGGTTGTGGGCGGGACGGTGGCGTGATTCCGGGGCCTCTGCGTTGGATAGCGGAGGCTCTGATGGCGGCGATCGAGATTGTGCGGCAGGACTTGGATGCGACAGGTCTGCGGCGGGCGGCCGGGCGGTCGCGTGATGCAGCAGCGGCGCGACGGATGCTGGCGCTGGCCTTGGTGCTGGAGGGCAGATCGCGTGCAGAGGCAGCGCAGGCGGCAGGTATGGACCGTCAGACGCTGCGCGACTGGGTTCACCGCTATAACGCGGAAGGCT
>CADCUU010000166.1 GCA_902805995.1 uncultured Rubellimicrobium sp. | reverse complement strand
TGCCGGGGATCGCCATCGGCGTGAGCACGTACAGGATCTCGCTCCAGAGCGTCGCGCCGTCCATCCGCGCGGCCTCTAGGATTTCGCCCGGGATCTCGCGGAAGTAGGTGTAGAGCATCCAGACGATGATCGGCAGGTTGATGAGCATGATCACCACCACGAGGCCGATGCGGGTATCCAGCAGGCCGAGGCGGATGAAGATCAGGTAGATCGGCACCAGCACGGCCACGCCCGGCATCATCTTGGTGGAAAGCATCCACATCAGGAGGTCCTTGGTCTTGGCCCCCGGCACGAAGGCCATGGACCAGGCCGCTGGGATCGCGATCAGCAGCCCCAGCGCCGTGGAGCCCAGCGCGATGACGACCGAGTTCCAGAAGTAGTCGAAGTAGTCCCGCTGGTTCTGGACATCGTAGTAGTTCTTGAGCGTCCAGTCGAAGCCGAACCACATGGGCGGCGAGGCCACCGCCTGCGGCTCGGGCTTGAAGGAGGTGAGGATCGTCCAAAGGATCGGGAAGGCGATCAGGAGCGCCACCCCCCAGGCGGCGATGGTGAAGACGGCTTTGCGCGGCGTGCTGACGGCTCGGGCCATGGGTCCTGCTCCTTACGCGTCGAGGTTCTTGCCGATCGCGCGCATCAGGAAGATGGCGACGATGTTGGCGAGGATAACGGCGACCACGCCCCCGGCGGCGGCGGTGCCCACGTCCGAGTCGAGGATCGCTTCCTTGTAGACGAGGAAGGTCAGCGTCGTGGATTGCGAGCCCGGACCACCGTTGGTCGTGACCAGGATCTCCACCAGGATGCCCAGCAGGAAGATGGTCTGGATCAGCACAACCACCGTGATCGCGCGGGCGAGGTGCGGCAGCATGATGAACCAGAACCGCTTGAGCGGCGGCGCGCCGTCCATCTCCGCCGCCTCCAGCCGCTCGCTGTCGAGGGACTGAAGCGCGGTGAGGAGGATCAGCGTCGCGAAGGGCAGCCACTGCCATGCCACGATCAGGACGATCGAGGCCAGCGGCGCTTGGCCCAGAAAGTCGAAGGGCTGCATCCCGATCGACTTCAGCGCCTCGGCGAAGAGCCCGTTCGACGGGTTGAAGAACATGTTCTTCCAGATCAGCGCAGCCACCGGCGGCATGATGAAGAACGGAGAGATGACGAGGATGCGGACGATCCCTTGCCCCCAGATCGGCTGATCGATGAGGAGCGCGAGGAGGATGCCGCCGCCCACGGTGATGAGCAGGACCCCACCCACCAGGATCAGGGTGTTCAGGATAGCCATCCAGAACGCCGGCGACGTCACGAAGGAGACGTAGTTGGCGAACCAGACGAAGCCCGTCCGGTCAGGCTGCAGCAGGTTGTAGCGTTGGAAGGAGAACCAGAGCGTCAGCACCAGCGGCACGATCATCCAGACAAGGAGGAGGATCACGGCGGGGGACAGCATGGCGCGCGCGGCGGACCGCGAGGCTTGAGTAGACATCTGCGGCGTCCCGTGGGGCAAGGGCCAGGGGTCCGGCCCGCAGGAGGCCGGACCAAGGGCGCGGGCCCACGCCAAGGCGGGCCCACGCGGATCAGAAGCAGATCACTGCTGGATGTAGCCGCCTTCGGTCATGACCTGGGTCGCGGCTTCCTGAGCGGCGGCCAGCGCCTCTTCGGCAGTCTTTTCACCGGCGAGAGCGGCGGAGAATTCCTGCCCGACGGTGGTGCCGAGGCCTTGGAACTCGGGGATCGCGACGAACTGCACGCCCGTGTAGGGAACCGGATCGCGGGTCGGCGCGCTCGGGTTGGCGGCGTTGATCGAGTCGATGGTCATCTGCGCGAAGGGCGCAGCGTCCAGGTACTCCTGGTTCTCGTAGAGCGAGGTCCGCGTGCCGGGGGGAACGTTCGCCCAGCCTTCGGACTCGGCCACGAGATTGGCGTACTCCTTGGAAGTTGCCCAAGCGAGGAACTGCTTGGCCGCATCCGGAGCGTCGGAGGACGCCGGAACGGCGAGAGCCCAGGACCAGAGCCAGTTGGCGCGCGGGCCCTGCCCGGCGTCGGGGGCGAGGGCGAAGCCCACCTTGTCGGCCACGGTCGAGTTGTTCGGATCGGTCACGAACGACCCGGCGACGGTGGCGTCGATCCACATGCCGCACTTGCCCTGCTGGAACAGGGTCAGGTTCTCGTTGAACCCGTTCGAGGACGCGCCAGGCGGGCCGTAGCTGTTCATCAGCTCGAGATAGTCGGTGATCGCCGCGTTCCACTCGGGGCTGTCGAACTGGGGCTGCCAGTTCTCGTCGAACCAGCGGGCGCCATAGCTGTTGGCCATCGTCGTGATGAAGGCGGTGTTCTCGCCCCAGCCGGCCTTGCCGCGCAGGCAGATGCCGTGGATGCCCGCATCGGGATCGTTCATCGCGGCCGCGGCGGCCTTGATGTCGTCCCAGGTGGGCTGCTCGGGGATGGTGATGCCGGCGGCCTCGGCGAGGTCGGTGCGGTACATCACGAAGGACGACTCGCCATAGAACGGCACGGCGTAGAGCGTGTCATCGACGGACAGGCCCGCGCGGATCGGCGGCAGGATGTCGTCCACGTCGTATTCGGCGGGCAGGTCGTTCAGCGGCAGCAGCCAGTCCTGCGCGCCCCAGATCGGAACCTCGTAGGTGCCGATGGTGATGACGTCGTACTGACCGCCGCTGGTGGCGATGTCGGTGGTGACGTTCTGGCGCAGAACGTTCTCTTCCAGCGTCACCCATTCGAGTTCGATGTTGGGGTTAGCTTCGGTGAAGGCGTCGGCCAGGCCCTGCATCCGCACCATGTCGCCGTTGTTCACGGTGGCGATGGTCACGGTGGTGGTCTCCTGCGCGGAGGCGGCCAGACCGCAGGCGCAGAGAGCCGTCGCCCCCAGAAGGGCGCGGGTCATCATCGTCATCTTACTCCTCCCTCTTGCCCGTTCTGGGCAATTGCTTAGATCGTGGGCAAATACTCTAACCGAAGGGAAAGCTTGTCAAGGCATCATCCACGCCGCGTCGCAGCATGCAGGTCACCCGGCGTTAAGGAGCTAGCTTGGATTGAAGGAGGGGCCAGTTCGGGCACGACCGGACGAGTCCAGTCGCGAGTTTCACGGGCGGATCAGGAGGCTGACGCCCCGGCGATCAGTCGCTCCGCCATGGCCTCGCTGGTCACGAGCCCATTGACGAGCCGCCCCCGGACGGCGGCGAGGACTGCAGCGACCTTGGCCTCCCCCACGGCGACGGCGACGACGGGCCGATCGCCCGCCCGGCTGCGGGGGGCTGACGCGACCCGGGCGTTGAAGGCGCAGTCGAGGATGCGCCCGTCATGGTCGTAGACCCAGGAGGTGATCTCTCCCACGGCACCCTCATGGGTCAGCGCGGCCATCTCCTCCTCCGTGAGGAAGCCGTCCATGACGAGGGGCGCGCGCGGGCCCATCTGGCCGATCCCGACCAGCGTCAGGTCCGCCTCGGCGCAGAGCGCGAGCGTGTGGCGTACCGCCTCCTGCCGGTGAAGGACTGCAAGCTCGCGCGCGTCCCGGGCCAGCACAGGGAGCGGAAATGGGTAATGCGGCGCGCCCACCCGGTCCGCCATGCGGATGACGGCGTTGTACGGCGTGGCCTGACCGTCGGCCATCATATTCCCCAGGAGGGATACGATCCGGTGCTGCGGGCAATCCATCCGCGTCAGCGCCTCAACGGTCGCCTTCAGCGCCCGTCCCGTGCCAAGGGCGACGATCCGGGGCTCCGGGCTTTTCAGGGTTTTCTCGAGGAGGGCCGCGGCGGCGCTGGCGACCCCGGCCAGAAGCCCGGGCGCCGCGGGGTCGGAGGGCACGACCTCGCACACCCGAAGTCCAAGCCGCTCCGTCAGTTCGGCTGCGAGGTCCATGCAACGCCCGATCGGATGGTCGAGCCGTACCTTCACCAGCCGCTCCGCCACCGCCATCGCGACGAGCCGTTGCGCCGTCTGCCGGGACACGCCGAGCTTCATCGCGATCTCGTCCTGCGTGTTGCCCGCAACGTAGTAGAGCCATCCGGCGCGGGCCGCGTCGTCAAGGCGGGCGGGCGGTGAGGTCAGGCGCTGGTTGGTCACGTCAGGTCGTCCGAGGTCAGGGGGCGAAGGAGGACCGGATAGGCCTCGAAAAGCTCCGTCCACGACTCGAATGCCTGCAATGGGGGGGACATGTCAAACCCGCGATGCCGATCGCGCCAATGGCTTGCCCCCGCATAAAAGGCCAGTTGCATTCCCGCAGCCTGAGCCGCGATCAGACCCGGCGGGCTGTCCTCGATCACGAGGCACCGTTCCGGCGCGACGCCCATCGCGGCGGCGGCGTGCAGGAACAGGTCGGGCGCGGGCTTCCCCCGCGCCACGAGACTCGCGGTGAAGACATGCGGAAGCAGCCGGTCAAACCCTACGATGGCGAGGCTCCGAGCGGCCCGTTCGGGCGAGGAGGAGGTCGCGACGCAGGCGGGCACCGTCAGACGAGGGAGCAGGTCCAGCAGTCCCTCGGTCGGGCGCAGGTCATCCTCGAACCGCTCCAGCAGACGGCTTCGGTAGCGTCTCTCGAAATCCTCGGGCAGGGCCACGCCGAAATGTTCGCGGATCGATCGTGCGACCGTTGGAAAGCTGCGACCCAGGAAGTTGTCGCGCACATGGTCGGCGTCGAAACTGATGCCCGCGTCGGCGGCAAGCTCGATAAGGACGGCGGCCGAGATGACCTCGCTGTCGATAAGCACGCCGTCGCAGTCGAAGATCACGAGGTCGATGGACATGGCGAACCTTGCCCTCCGCGCAAGGTGGCGCGCCATAGCACGGACCCTCCCCCGGGCTCAACGGCGTGGACGAGACCACGCTGCCGATGCCGCGACATGGTCCCCAGAGTGGGCTCCGACCAGCCCGTCCGCACGCCGTTGGTCACCTGACCGGGCCAAGGCCTCGGGCCAGCCCCGCGCCCTGATGCGCGCTTTAGCCGGGATGCGCGTCGCGCCCAACGTCCAGCGCAACAGCGGGCCGCAAAGGAGCCGCCCGGTCACTGCCTGCGTCGCTGGGGCCACGAGGGCACGGGACATGAGCGTGCTCCGCCGCACCTGCGCCCGAAGATCGTCCGCAAGGCGAGCCTGGAATGCCTCGGGACCGTGGCCCGCGATAAGAGCCGCGGCGGCGAGGCGGGCACTGTGCAGGGCGATGGACATCCCCTCGCCCGTGAAGGACGGAATCACTGCGGCTTGGTCGCCCACGCGCCAGATCCCGTCGCTACGGCTTTGGACAAGGCCGTAAGGGATGGCCGCGATGGCCAGAGGTTTCGTCCTGTCCAGCAGGTCGGGCTCGATCCGCCCCTGCAAGCCCGGGCAGGTCGCCTTCAGGACCGACAAAAGCCCGTCCCAGCTCCGCCCCATCACCGCGAACCTGTCTTGCCGAACCACGAGGCAAAGGTTGGCACGGTCCCCCTCCACCGGCTCCAGACCAGCATATCCGCCCGGAAAGAGGTGCAACTCGACCGTTCCGGTGCGCAGGCGGGGCGCAGGGTTACGAAGATAGGCCTTGAGTCCCAGCAGATCGCCTTGCGGCCCGGCGGGGCGACGCCAGCCGTGAAGGTCGTGCTTCCCTGTGGCGAGGATCACGTGCCGCGCCGTCCAGTCGCCGCCGTCAAACCCGACTGTCCAGCCCGCCTCAGCACGGATCAGCGACCGGACCCGGATCCCGCGCCGAACCTCGGCCCCCCC
>CADCUU010000165.1 GCA_902805995.1 uncultured Rubellimicrobium sp. | reverse complement strand
CGGATGTCGAAGCGGTAGACCGCTTGGCCGTCCCGCTCCTCCCGGGTCGCGAGCAGGGTCTGACGGCGGTGGACCTGCTCGATCAGGTTGAGGACAGGGTCAGCGGCGTTGGCTTCGGCCTCGTCCGCGAAGTAGAGGCGGGTCTGGAGGCCGATGTTGATCCCCCGCGCGACGAGCCAGAACGAGATATGCGGCGCCTGGGGACGCCCTCCCCAGCCGGGGACAGTGCCGGGCTTGATCGTATCGAAGGCCCAGAGGCCGGTCGTGAAATCAGGCACCGCCCGGCCCCAGCCCCGGAAGCCAGGAGCGACCTGGACCGCGCGCGGGTCTTCGGGGTGAGGGTAGATGCCCGCCGCGTCGGCTTGCCAGGTCTCGATCAGCACGTCGCGGATGGGTGCGCCAGTGCCGTCGAAGACCATGCCTTCGACGCGGATGCGCTCGCCCGGAGCGTCCGATCCCGCGATGTCGAGGCCGAGTTCCTGGGCGTAGATGTCGAAGCCCGCACGAGAGGGGGCAAGGCCGATATGGACGTAAGGGCCAGCGGTCTGGGAGGCGCTTTCCTTGAGGTAGTCGAGCCGCTGCATGGTCAGTTTCCCTCCGGCCGGTTCTCAAAGAAGGTCGAGCGGCGGCCCCTCAGCACGATGTCGAACTTGTAGGCAAGGCAGTCGAGCGCCCGGCCTTCGTTCATGTCGAGGATAGCGGTGAGCTGCTCGACCGCGCGCGGGTCGCGGATCGTGGCGACGATGGGGTCCCGCGCGATGAGGGGATCGCCTTCGAAGTACATCTGCGTGATGAGCCGCTGGCAGAAGCCTGAGCCCATGACGGAAACATGGATGTGGGCGGGGCGCCAGGAGTTGATCCAGTTGCGCCAGGGATAGGCCCCGGGCTTGACCGTTCGGAACGCGTAGTGCCCTTCGGCGTCGGTGATCGTGCGGCCGCAGCCGCCGAAGTTGGGGTCAAGAGGGGCGAGGTACATATCCGCCTTGTGACGGTAGCGACCACCGGCGTTGGCCTGCCAGACCTCGACCAGAGTGTGAGGCACGCCGCGCCCGTTCTCGTCGACCACTCGGCCATGGACGATGATGCGCTCGCCGATGGGATCGCCGGTCTGGGCGAAGTTGCGGATCAGATCGTTGTCGAGAGGGCCGAGGTCATTGTGCCCGAAGACCGGCCCGGTGGTCTCGGACAGGGTGCCATGGAGCGAGAGAAGCGGCAGGCGGGGCGAGCGCACGATGGAGGTCTTGTAGTCGGGCGTGAACGCCGGGGGTTGCCAGGTGCGGTCGCGCTGGAAGTACTCGGACGGAGTCATTCGGGTTTTGTCTCCTCGGCTTCGCGGGCCATGGCCGCAAAGGTTTCCTTGGCGATCTTGAAGGCGTGGTTGGCACGGGGCACGCCCGCGTAGATGGCGACGTGAAGAAGCGCTTCCTGGACATCGGCCGCCGAGGCGCCGGTGTTGCGCGTGGCGCGGATGTGCAGGGCGAGTTCGTGGTCGTTGCCCAATCCGGCGAGGAGCGCGATGGTGAGCATCGACCGCTCCCGCAGGGAGATCGTGTCCCGCGACCAGACATGACCCCAAGCCGCGTCGGTGATGAGCGCCTGGAATGGGGCGTCAAAGGGAGTGGCTGCTGCCTCGGCGCGGTCCACATGGGCGTCCCCCAGGACGCGGCGACGGGTGGCGGGGCCATGCGAAGCCGGGTCAGACATTGGCCTGCTCCATGAGGTCGCGGATGAGGCGAGCGGTCGCCTCGGGAGCGTCGATGGCGGGAAGGTGGCCCGAGCCATCGAGGACGACGAACCGGGCACCGGGGATCCGCTCGGCGGTGGCGCGGACAAGGTCGGGGGGCGTGGCCTGGTCCTCGGAGCCAGCAAGGCACAGCGTCGGGCAGGTGATGCGGGGCACCTCGGCTGTCAGGTCGGCCCGGGCCAGCGCCTCGCAGGTGGCGATGTAGCCCTGTGGGTCGCAGCGTTCGAGCATCGTGGCCCAGAGCCGCGCGTCGGGCCGCGCGAGGAAGGCCGGGGCAAACCAGCGGGTGAGGACGGCGGGCGCGATTGCGGCCAAGCCCCCGGCCTCTATGGCGTCGATGCGGGCTTGCCAGGACTCGGGCGTTCCGATCCGGGCCGCTGTGTTTGAGAGGAGGAGGGCCGAGACCCGCTCGGGGTGCCGGATCGTCAGGGCCTGAGCGATCTGGCCGCCCACCGAACAGCCGACGACCACGACGCGTTCCAGGCCGAGATGGTCGAGGAGGGCGATGGCGTCATCGGCAAGGTCGGCGATGTCCCACCCGCCCTCGGGTGTCGCACTCAGGCCATGGCCACGCTTGTCGAAGCCGATGGTCCGCACCTTGGGGAGCCGCTCGCCCACGGCCTCCCACATGCGAAGGTCCGTGCCTAAGGAGTTGGCGAAGAGCAGGGCAGGGGCCTTGCTGGGGCCAGAGTCGCGGAAATGCAGATGGCCCCAGGGGCGGGTCAGGACGCGCATCAGGTTGCGTCCCCCTGGTGATCGGCCCGCTTGCGCGAGCTTGGGGCGGCTTGCGCCGTCAGGGTGAGTGGCTGGCAGGTGCGATCGACGTGGCCGCCGAAGACCTCGGCGCATGTCGGCCCGGACGGCGCAGGAAGCGGGGCCAGGTTGATGCCGTCGTAGGCCAGGGCACGCATCTCAAAGCCTCGGCAGGCCAGCGGGCGCAAGTTGGCGCCGCAGCGCCGCCACGCGGAATGGCGCGTTCGCCGCTCCATAGCCGCCATAGGCTCCGCGCCGCTCGACCACTTCGAAGAACATACCCCGCCCAACAAGGCCGCTGTAGAACTGGAAGAACTCTCCGCTGTCGTCCCGGTCGTAGAAGAGGTTCATGGATTGCAGCTCGGCGATCCTCTCCTCAGGCAGATCGAGGCGTACGGCAAGATCCCCATAGTAGTTGGCCGAGACTGGAAGGGCAGCGAAGCCAAGCGCGGCCATGGCCCGGGCTGTCGCCACGATGTCGTCGGTCGCGAAGGCGATGTGCTGCACGCTGGAGCCCAGCGTCTCGGCGATGAAACGCCCCGCCAGGGTGCGCTGGTTCTCCGCTCCATTGAGCGTCAGCCGAAGCTGTCCGTCCAGCCCCTCGATCGCCCGGCTACGGACCAGCCCGGCGGGATCCACCACGTCCACCATGGCGGCCGCCCGTGTCTCGAAGAGCGAGGTGTAGAAGAGCGTCCAGGTCAGCATCTCGTCATAGCTCATGGTCTGGGCGAGATGGTCGATACGCCGAAGGCCTGCCCCCGTCCCAGGTGCGGTGTCGGCGAGGGATGTGAACTCGGTATTCCAGACCCGCGACAGCTCGACACTATCGTCCAAGAAATGCAGCACGCCCCCACCCACGCCTCGAATGGCCGGGATGTCGAGTTCGCCCTCGGCATGGGGTTGGGCAAAGATGTCGGCGCCCAAGGCTGTGGCGCGGGTGACCGTGTCGGCGGCGCTCGCCACCTTAAGCCCGATGTCGCAGACGGTAAGCCCCTGGACAGCATGGGCCGAGGCGGCAAATCCCGTGCGCTCCTGGTTGAGGACGACATTGATGTCGCCCTGTCGCCAGAGGGTGACGTCCTTGGAGACATGCCGCGCGACAGGTGCGAAGCCCATCTGTCTCAGGAGGGCGCCCAGCATCTGTGCCTCGACGGCGTCGGCGGCGAACTCCACGAACTCCACGCCCTGCACGGGAATGCGATCCGGCATCGTGGGCACCAAGGCCAGGGCAGGCTCCGCACGGGCCACGCGGTCCATGAGGTGGAGGAGCGAGCGGTGCCCGTCTTCCGCGATCACGCGAGGGTTGCCGCCCCGGAACTGGTCGTTGAAGATCTCCAGGCTGATCGGACCCTGGTAGCCGGTCGCTACGACCGCGCGCATGAAGCCCGTGACGTCGAGGTCCCCTTCGCCCGGCATGTTGCGGAAGTGGCGGGACCAGTAGAGCAGGTCCATCTCGATCTGCGGCGCATCCGCGAGTTGTACGATGAAGATACGGTCGCCGGGGATGCGGCGGATCGTGTCCGGATCGATCCGGCGCGCCAGGGTGTGGAAGCTGTCGAGGATCAATCCCACAGCAGGATGGTCGGCGCGACGCACCACCTCCCAGGCGTCGCGGTGGTCGAAGACGTGCTTGCCCCAGGCCAGAGCCTCGTAGCCGACGCGCAGACCGCGCGTAGAGGCGCGCTCGCCCAGCTCGCGGAAGTCCTCGGCCGCACGATCGATGCCGCCCATCGCCTTGGGGTGGATTGAAGAGCAGACGAGGAGGAGGTCGGCGCCCATGGCGCCCATCAGGTCGAACTTACGCTCCGCCCGGTCGAAAGCTCGTGCGCGATCGGGCTCGGGCAAGCCTTCGAAGTCGCGAAAGGGCTGGAACAGGGTGATCGTGAGGCCATGGTCGCGGACCATGCGGCCGACCTCCTCGGGGCTCGCATCATGGGCCAGGAAATCCTGCTCGAAGATCTCCACGCCTCCGAACCCGGCTGCGGCGATAGCCTGGAGCTTCTGGGGGAGGTCGCCGGCAATGGAGACCGTGGCAATGGAGGTGAGCATGGACCTACCCCTCGGTTGGTGGAGCATCGCCCAGCGCAGCTCGCAGTGCGGCCAGGTCAGGTCGGCGTCCGGTAAAGATCTCGAACGCGTCGACACCCTGGTGGAAGAATAATTCCCAACCTGACAGGAAGCGCGCGCCGGCAGCTCTGGCCTGCGCGCGGAACGGCGTATCGGTCGGGGTGTAGACGGCGTCGAAGGCCCAGGCGGCGGGTGGGAAGGCCCCGTCCGGCACAGGGGAGCCGGGATAGCCCACCATGCCGAGCGGCGTCCCGTTCACCACGCCCTCGGCCGAGGACAGCGCGTCGAGGCCCGCCACATCGACTTCGCTGCGGCCCTCCGCGGCCTCGACGAGTGAATGGGCGAGAGCCTCGGCCTTGAGTTTGTCCTTGTCCACCAGCACGATCCTGGGGGCGCCCAGGGCGATGAGGCCGAAGGCAATGGCCTTGCCTACCCCACCCGTCCCGATCACCACGGTTCGACCTGGCGACTGGGAGCCGAAGGCTGCGCGGAAGGCGGCGATGAAACCCGAGTAATCGGTGTTGAACCCCACGGCCTCTCCTTCGGAGAAACGCACGGTGTTCACCGCGCCGATGCGGGCGACGGCGGGATCTTTCACGCGCACCTGACCCAGGACGCGCTCCTTGTAGGGAAGGGTGACGTTGACGCCCCGTAGACCCTCCCTGTGAGCCGCCGAAAGGACCGCGTCGAAGGACAGGCCGAGTTGAGGTGGGACCAGCAGATCGTAGCTCACCCGGAACCCGGTGAGTTCGCCGGCGAGCCGGTGCAGCGCGGGCGAGCGAGACGGTCCGATGTTGTCCCCGATCAGCCCCAACCGGACTTCGGCAGCATCAGCCGACGTGACAGGGAGGCGGGCCGTGCCGTTCATATCCAGCGACCCTGAATGGACAGTGAACTGACAAGTGCAACGACATCAGACGTGAGCCCGAGGTCGGGAATGGCCGCGCTCAACGGACGCGTCCCGACGTGAGCGCGTGGTCGATGCAATCGCCAACATGGACAGCAAGCACTTCGAGTGCTCGTTCTGCGTCACGCTCGAGGGCGGCGTCTCGCAGGACGCGATGCTCGTCGGCGGCGACTTGGCCGCGAAAGGTGAATGAGACCATCAGATAACGGAGGTATTTCTCAAAGACGATCTCATGG
>CADCUU010000164.1 GCA_902805995.1 uncultured Rubellimicrobium sp. | reverse complement strand
CAGGTGCGCACGAAATGCTCCTAAGGCCGCATTGAAGACCCGGAGCCTCCTCAGCGCGTTGACGTACCTAGTTCGGCCTGAACAACGGCGAAGCGTCTGATTTGGAGGCTGAAACCGCGAGTTTCAGTCGCCTTGACCCGCAGGGTTCCGTAGGATTTGGCCCGGAACCCTGCAATTTCGGTCCGCCGCATGAAGCACCGCCCACGTCCTCCCGAGCAGGATGATCTCCTCCGGCCCCGCCTCGTCGACCTGATCGACATGCGCCATGAGCTGGTGAAGCTCGCGGGCCTGATCGACTGGGAGTTCTTTGACCGGGAGTGGGCTGGCTTCTTCCCGTCGACCACGGGTCGGCCGGCGACCTCGCCGCGGCTGGTGGCGGGCCTGCTCTATCTCCAGCACGCCTTCCGGCTCTCGGATGAGGCGGTGGTCGCGCGCTGGGTGGAGAACCCGTATTACCAGCACTTCACCGGTGAGACCTTCTTTCAGCACCGCCCGCCCATCGATCCGACCTCGCTGATCCGCTGGCGCAAGCGGATCGGTGAAGAGGGTGTCGAGTGGCTGCTCACGAAGACCATCGAGGCCGGTCGCAAGTCCGGCGCCGTCGAGGACCGGAGCCTTGAGCAGGTCGCTGTCGACACCACGGTGATGGACAAGGCCATCGCCCATCCGACCGACTCGCGGCTCTTGGAGCGGGCACGGGCGCAACTGGTGGACCTCGCGCGGGAAGCCGGGATCGAGCTGCGGCAGAGCTACGCGCGTCTGGCGCCGCGGCTGGCCGCTCAGGTCGGCCGCTACGCCCATGCCAAGCAGTTCCGGCGCATGCGCAAGGCGCTGAGGACACTGAAAGGCTACACCGGCCGCGTGCTGCGCGACCTGCGCCGCCAGCTCTCCGAGATCCCCGAGGGGTCGCTGCGCGAGCGGGTGCTCGACAAGCTGGTCCTCGTTTCCCGACTGCTGCGCCAGTCGCCGAAGAGCGGCGGCAAGATCTACGCCCTCCACGAGCCGCAGGTCGACTGCATCTCCAAGGGCAAGGCTCGGGTGCGATACGAGTTCGGCTGCAAGGTCAGCGTGGCCACCACCCTCGACGGCGGGTTCATCGTCGGCATGCGGTCGCTGCCGGGCAACCCCTATGACGGCCACACCCTGGCCGAGGCGCTGGAGCAGGTCGAGATCCTCACCGACTGCCGCCCCCGCCTGGCCGTCGTCGACCGCGGCTACAAGGGGCATGGCGTCGAGGACACGCAGGTCCTGATCAGTGGCAACCGCCGGGGACTGACCCCGGTCTTGGCGAAGGCGCTCCGCCGGCGCAGCAGCATCGAGCCGGAGATCGGCCACATGAAAACTGACGGCCGGCTGTCGCGCTGCTTTCTGAAAGGTGCCATCGGCGACGCCCTCTTCGCCGTGCTCTGCGGCTGCGGGCACAACATCCGAAAGATCCTCGCCCACCTCCGGACTTGGCTTGCCCAGATCATCGCCGCAATCCTGGACCTCAGCGGGGCGGTGCAGAGCCGCCGAGACGGCTACGCGAACGCCCGGCCAAGTTGTTCAGGATGAACTACCAATCCAGGGCCGCTGCTGCAACGTGACGGATGCCAGCGAACACGCCGCGTTGTTCGATCCAAGCCTGCTTGGGTTCAGGGCCCACGCAGCTGCGCAACCAGGCCTCAACCCTGTCGCAGTATCTTCTCCATGGCCTTTCCCCTGGCCAACTCATCGACCAGCTTATCCAGATAGCGGATTTCCCGCATCAACGGCTCCTCGATGTCTTCGACCCGGATGCCGCAAACCACGCCCTTGATGAGGGTCCGCGCTGGGTTCATTCCGGGCGCTTTGGCAAAGAACGTCTGGAAGTCGCTCCTCTTCTCCAACTGGGTTTCCAGTTCCCCTTGGCTGTAGCCGGTCAGCCAGGAGATGATCCGGTCCACGTCGGCTCTGGTGCGCCCTTTCCGTTCCGCCTTAGCCACGTAGTGGGGATAAACGCTGGCGACGCTTGTCGTGTAGATGCGATGTCCGGTCATGATGCCAAAGCACTCCCGCGTCCCATGACCGATGCTCCCCAGCCTGAGTGCCTCGCCGACCCGGTTTCTGAGCCGGATCAGCCTTCTGCTGCCCCGTCTTGGCGCGACTCTCCGGAGACTAACCGGACCTCGCCGTTCTACCAAACCATCGGTGCGCAGACAGACGAGCGGGCCAGATCGTTGCACGGCACGCAGGGTCTCATGCGTTGCTCCAAGCTGGTGTGCCCAGACAAGGAGGTTCCTCCGTACGCCGCGAAAGTGGCGGGGCGCAGACGGATCGGCCGACTGCGCCCTTGCACTCACGCCTGCAAGGTCCGGTCATGCCCGTGCGGATGGTACACCTGCTCCAGCCCCGCCAAAACGGCTACCGCGACGGCCTGTCCGATCACGAGGCACAGCCCCAGGACGTTCGGTTCGATCAGCCCGACCAGCGGCAGGACCACGCTTGCCAAGACCCAGCTCGCGTTGCCCGCCACGATCAAGGTGACGCCCCAGCCCGGGATTTTGCGCCGCGAGGCCACGGCCAGGATGAAGGCTCCGATGAGGAGCAGGAGGAGGCCCGCCACCCGCAGGAACGTCGGCGGCAGGTCTATCTGGCTGCCGAGGAAGCCCGATAGCCCCGCAAGGCCAGCTCCCATCGCAAGGCAGGCCATCCCATCGAGGGCGAGGGTGGCACGGAGTTGGGGGGTCGTGTTGTCGTGGAACATCGCTCTTCTCCTTGTCTGCGCAGTCCGAAGCGGATCGCATGGCGGGAGGATGGGCGAGGGGGCGCCTCAAGACGATTACCTCGCAGGTCATTGAGGACCAGCGGCATCTGGGACAGGCTTCGGAGCATGAACAAGCAGTCGCCCAGCTTCGGATCGCTTCTCCAGTCCTGGCGTCTCAGGCGGAGGTTCAGCCAGCTTGACCTCGCCGCCGAGGCAGGCATCTCGCAGCGTCACCTGAGCTTTGTGGAGACGGGCCGCGCCACGCCCAGCCGCGACATGGTCCTGCACCTGGCGGAGCACCTCAAGGTGCCCCCGCGCGAACGGAATACGCTTCTGGTCGCTGCCGGGTTCGCGCCCGTGCTACGGGACCGCGGGCTCGGGCACCCTGATCTCGCCGCGGCCCGACGGGCGATCGAGGTCATCCTGAAGGGTCACGCCCCGAACCCGGCCCTTGCGGTGGACCGGCACTGGACCATGGTGTCCGCCAACGACAGCGTGGCCCCGCTGCTCGCCGGAGTGGCCCCATCGCTCCTCGGCCCCGGAGCAAACGTCCTTCGAATCAGCCTTCACCCCGATGGGCTGGCGCCGCGCATCCGAAACCTGCGCGACTGGCGGGACCACGTCCTGGCCCGGCTGGCGCGGCAGATCGAGGCGGTGCCCGATCCCGTGCTTGTGGCGCTGCTGGATGAGTTGCGAAGCTATCCGGTCCCCTCAGGCGCGCGGGCACCCACCCCGGCCGCGAACCTGTATGGTGGACTGGTGGTCCCGCTGGAGATCGCCGTGAACGGCCACACGCTCCGCCTGATCTCCACCACGACCGTGTTCGGCACGGCGGTCGATATCGGTCTTTCCGAACTCGCGATCGAGTCGTTCTTCCCGGCCGACCCGGAAACGGCGCAGGCCCTTATGGGGCTAACTCTCGACCGCTGATCTGCCCGAAGGCTTCCGCCAGTTCGTGGCTCGCTCCGACTTAGCGCCCGCCCTGGGTCCTCCATGGGGCCGCTCGGGGCTGCTTCGGCCCACGCAACCGAACCCGGTGAATGCAAACATTCCAAACAGCAGGCTCCGCCCCCGGGACAGGGGCGGAGCCGTCCGCTTCAGTGTCCCGAGGCGGCTTTCAGGTCGAAGCGGTCCAAGTTCATCACCTTGGTCCAGGCCGCCACGAAGTCGCGGACGAACTTGGCCTCGTTGTCATCCTGGGCATAGACCTCGGCCAAGGCCCGCAGCTCCGAATTCGACCCGAAGACGAGGTCCACGCGCGTGCCGGTCCAGCGCAGATCGCCCGTCTTCCGATCACGCCCCTCGAACACCAGCGCATCTTCCGAGACCGGGGTCCAGACGGTGCCCATGTCGAGGAGGTTGACGAAGAAGTCCGTCGTCAGCGCTCCGGGGCGGCGCGTCAGCACGCCATGTGCGCTCTGGCCCACACTGGCGTCCATGGCACGCAGGCCGCCGACAAGCACGGTCATCTCGGGCGCGGTCAGAGTCAGGAGCTGTGCCCGGTCCACGAGCATCTCCTCGGGCGAGGAGGAGTAGCGCGCGCGGAGGTAGTTGCGGAAGCCGTCGGCCTGCGGCTCCATCACCTCGAAGGAATGGGCGTCGGTCTGCTCCTCCGTGGCGTCGGCACGGCCGGGCGCGAAGGGCACCTCCACCGCATGACCCGCGGCGGCGGCGGCCTGCTCCACCGCGGCGGAGCCTGCGAGCACGATCAGGTCGGCGAGCGAGACCTGCTTGCCCCCGAACTGCGCGGCGTTGAACTCCGCCTGGATGCCCTCCAGCACGCCAAGCACCATCGCAAGGCGGGCGGGTTGGTTCACCTCCCAGTCCTTCTGGGGCGCCAAGCGGATGCGGGCGCCGTTCGCCCCTCCGCGCTTGTCCGATCCCCGGAACGTCGAGGCCGAAGCCCAGGCCGTCGTCACGAGCTCCGACACGGAAAGGCCCGAGGCCAGCACGTGCGCTTTCAGCGCCGCGATGTCGGCTGCGTCGACCAGCGGGTGGTCGAGGGCGGGAACGGGGTCCTGCCAGATCAGGTCCTCGGCGGGAACCTCAGGCCCGAGATAGAGCCGCTTCGGCCCCATGTCGCGGTGCGTGAGCTTGAACCACGCGCGGGCGAAGGCATCGGCAAAGGCCTCCGGGTCCTTGTGGAAGCGCTGCGAGATCGGCCCGTAGATCGGGTCGAAACGCATCGCGAGGTCCGCGGTCGTCATCATCGGGCGGTGCATCTTCGTGGCATCATGCGCATCGGGAATCATGTGCTCCGGGCGCACGTCCCTGGCGACCCATTGCTTGGCGCCTGCGGGCGACCGCACCAGATCCCACTCGTAGCCGAAGAGCACGTCGAAATAGCCCATGTCCCAAGTGGTCGGGTTCGGCTTCCACGCACCTTCAATGCCCGAGGTGATGGTGTCGTAGCCGTTGCCGGTGCCATGGGACGACAGCCAGCCCAGGCCCATGGCGTGGATCGGGGCGCCCTCGGGCTCCGGTCCTACCGCCGTGGCGGGGCCGTTGCCATGCGCTTTGCCAAAGGTGTGCCCGCCTGCGACCAGCGCCACGGTTTCCTCGTCGTTCATCGCCATGCGGCCGAACGTGTCGCGGATGTCGCGGCCCGAGGCCACGGGATCGGGGTTCCCGTCCGGCCCTTCGGGGTTCACGTAGATGAGGCCCATCTGCACGGCGGCCAGGGGATGCGCGAGCTCACGGTCGCCCGAATAGCGGCTGTGCTCCTTCTCGCTCGTGGCGAGCCATTCGCCCTCGCTGCCCCAGTAGATGTCCTCCTCGGGCTCCCAGACGTCGACGCGGCCACCGCCGAAGCCGAAGGTCTTGAAGCCCATGGATTCCAGCGCGACGTTCCCTGCGAGGATCATCAGGTCGGCCCAGGAGATCCGGTTGCCGTACTTCTGCTTGAGCGGCCAGAGCAGGCGGCGGGCCTTGTCGAGGTTGCCGTTGTCCGGCCAGGAGTTCAGCGGCGCGAAGCGCTGCGTGCCCGAGGAGGCGCCCCCGCGCCCGTCGGCCGTGCGAT
>CADCUU010000163.1 GCA_902805995.1 uncultured Rubellimicrobium sp. | reverse complement strand
CCTCGTCGAACGAGGCGGTGACGCCGATGTCTAGCCCCGCCTCCACCCGGAGCCGGACGAGAAGGGCGTCGAGGTCTGCGCGCAGCCCCACATTTACATCTCCAACCACGCGAACCCGGATCGGCCCCTCGAAGCGGCTGAGCCCCTGCAGCTCCCGCCCGCTTTCCAGTTCAAAGGCGAGGTCGAGGATGTCGCGGGCCATCCCGGCATTGGACCGCAGCGGCGCGGCGGACCCCATCGCCGCCAGCTGCACCCCTGCGACACCGTCCAACGAGGACGGCACCGCCTCGCCCACAGGCCAGGCCAGCGCCACCGAAAGGAGGATCGCGCGCGCTCTCATCCGGTCCGGCCCAGATCTCTTGCATCCCCGCAGGCTGGCGACCTGCGGGACCATCCGATGTCGTGCGGCATGCTGTTCGTGCCCCGCTGTCCCGGAGGAGCCTTCTCCATGGCAAAGTGGCGAAACTGGGGCCCGGAAGGTCGCTCTTGCCGGTGCGGTGGCGCGCCTGCCACATGCCTACAACCCCCGGATGAGTGACGTTTCGGCAAGTCACGAGAACCTTAAGATTTCGTCTCGCGACAAGGCTGATCGTTGCGCTTCGTCTCTCAAACCCCTGCCTGCTCTCACGAAATCGGGGCGTGACAGGACAGGGCCGCGGGTGTACGAGCGCCCCAAGGACAGGAGGTGAGCCGAACGGCAGGAGCTTTCAGGTTCCCGCCTTCGGCGTACAGGGGAGCAGTTATGAAAGCCGAAATTTTCCTGCCGGAGGATTACCGTCCCGCCGAGGACGAGCCCTTCATGAACGAACGGCAGATCGAATACTTCCGACGCAAGCTGATCGCCTGGAAGAACGAGATCCTGAAGGAGTCCCTCGACACGATCGAAGGGATGAAGGACGGGACCCGCAACATCCCGGACATCGCCGACCGCGCCTCCGAGGAAACCGACCGCGCGCTCGAACTCCGCACCCGCGACCGTCAGCGCAAGCTCGTGGCAAAGATCGACGCCGCGCTGCGCCGGATCGAGGAGTCGGAATACGGCTATTGCGAGATCACGGGCGAGCCCATCTCGCTCAAGCGCCTCGACGCCCGCCCCATCGCCACCATGACGCTGGAGGCCCAGGAGCGTCACGAACGCCGCGAAAAGGTTCATCGCGACGACTGACCGCCGGGCCAGGACCATGGATGTCCTCATTGTCGGCGGCGGAATTGGGGGATTCGCGGCCGCCCTGGCCTTTGCCGCACGGGGCGCGCAGGTCCGTGTGCTGGAACGCTCGCCCGAGATCACCGAGGTCGGCGCCGGGCTTCAGGTCACCCCGAACGGCTCCCGCGTGTTGCGAGCCATTGGCGTCTGGGATGCGGTGGAGCGTCTGGGCCTCCGGTCGCGCGGCATCGAACCCCGCGATGGCCTGAGCGGGCGCAGGATCGCCCGGTTCGACCTGTCCAAGGTCAAGGGCGACTACCTCTTCTTCCGGAGGGCCGACCTGCAGGGCCTCCTCCACGGAGCCGCCCTCGCGGCGGGCGTCGAGGTGCGAACCGGTGCCGAGGTCGCCTCCCTTTCCGACGACGGGGTCACCCTCGCCTCCGGCGAGTCGCTGACGGCCGAGCTGATCGTCGGGGCGGACGGGCTTCGCTCGGTCGTGCGCCGCCACGTCGTGGGCCCGGAGGATGCGTTCTTCACCGGGCAGGTCGCCTGGCGCGCCCTGATCGGTGCGAGGCAGGAGCCTGTCGCGCGCATCTGGATGGCGCCCGGCCGCCACGTCGTGACCTATCCACTCCGCGGCGGCCTTCTCAACATCGTCGCGGTGAGGGAGGAGGCCGAGTGGTCAGCTGAGGGATGGTCCCATCGCGACGATCCCGCCCACCTCCGCCGCGCCTTCGCCGACGCCGCCCCCGACCTCACCGCGATCCTGGCGCAGGTGGAGGAGGTCGGACGCTGGGGCCTTTTCCGTCACCCGATCCCCGAACTCTGGAGCAGGGGGCGCTTCGTCCTCCTGGGCGACGCCGCGCATCCGACGCTGCCCTTCCTCGCCCAGGGCGCGAATCTCGCGCTGGAGGACGCCTGGGTCCTCGCGCGCGAGGTCACAAGGCTCGGCGTGCCAGAGGGCCTGATGCGCTACCAGCTCCAGCGCCGCCCGCGTGTCGTGGATGTCGTAGAGGCAGCCAACGCGAACGCGCGCAACTACCATCTGAGGGGCGCGCGCCGGCGCGTGGCCCATGCGGGACTCCGGGCGCTGGGACGACTCGCGCCTCAGACGTTCCTCGGGCGGTTCGACTGGCTCTATGGCTTCGACGTGACGGCCGACGACTAGAAGTTCGCCGCCACGTTCTCGGTCACGCGCTCCAGCACCTCATGGGTCTGCCAATCCACGCGATAGGCGTCCTGGCCGACGCGCATATAGACCCACCCGTCCGACACCGGCGGCAGGCCGTAATAGTCGGCATTGAGGATGAGCGAATACTCACCGCGCGGCAGCACTTCGCCAACCCCGACGGCGGCCGAGGCGGCCGACGCGCTGCTCATCGCGGCTTCCACGACGTGGCTCGGGCGGCTGGGCACGGCAGAGGGGACGGAGTCGATGACCCGTATGCAGGTGGCGCCAGTCCGCGCCGTGCTGCAGGCCGCAGCAGCCGATTCGGCGAAAAGGGCGGGCATCGCCGCAAGTGCAAGCGCCGCGACCGAAGAGCGAAGGGTCATCGAAACGACTCCTGACAAGAACGTGACCGGGTTGCCAACTCAACGGCAACGCCAAGTTCATAGTTCCGCCCCGGAAGGCATCAGGACGCTTGACAGGTGAAAAACAATCTGCGTGTCGCCGGGAACCCGATCAGGCGTCGAGGTCGATCCAGACCGGCACGTGGTCCGACGGCTTCGCCCCGCCGCGCGCCTCCCGCTCGATCCAGGCATCCCGGAGGAGGTCGGCCGCCTGGGCCGTCAGCAGGTGATGATCAATGCGGATACCGTTGTCCCGCTCCCAACTCCCGCGCTGAAAGTCCCAGAAGGAGTAGAGGTTCGGCGCCTGCGTCCGCAGCCGGATCGCGTCGTATAGCCCCAAGGCCTCCAGCCGCCGGAACGCCGCGCGCGATTCGGGCCGGAACAGCGCATCCTCGCGCCAGTCGTCGGGGCGGCGCACGTCGCGGGGTTCGGGGATGACGTTGTAGTCGCCCGCAAGGACGATGGGCTCCTCCGACCGCAAAAGCTGCCGGACCCGTTCCCGCATCCGACGCATCCAGGCCAGCTTGTAGGCGTACTTGTCCCCCGGGACGGGGTTGCCGTTCGGCAGATAGAGGCAGCACACCCGAACCGCCCGGCGGTCCCCGATGGCCGTGCCCTCGATCCAGCGGGACTGCTCATCGCTCTCGTCCCCTGGCAGGCCGCGGATCACGTCCTCCAGCGGCAGCCTGGACAGGATGGCGACGCCGTTGAATCCCTTCTGCCCATGGGTGGCGACGCGGTAGCCCAGCCGCTCGATCTCCTCGCGCGGGAACGCCTCGTCGACGATCTTGATCTCCTGGAGGAGAGCCACGTCGGGGGACTGCTCGGACAGCCAGGCGGTGACGGTCTCGAGCCGCGCGCGGATGCCGTTGATGTTGTAGGTCGCGATCTTCATGCCCGCGACCCTAGCCTGCCGCGATCAGATGGAGAAGGAGGTCCCGCACCCGCAGGAGGCGGACGCGTTCGGATTGTCGATCACGAACCGCGCGCCGATCAGCTCCTCCGAGAAGTCGATCTTCGCCTGCGCGAGGAAGGGCAGGGACACCGGGTCCACCACCACCGTCTCGCCCTCGCCGCTCAGCACGATGTCGTCGGCCTTGGGCTCATCCAGCGCGATCTCATACTGAAAGCCCGAGCACCCGCCCCCCGCCACGGCAACGCGAAGAGCCTTGCCTTGCGCGCCCGCGCCGATTTCCTGCAGCCGCAGAAAGGCACGAGGGGTGACGGTCGGCGGGATCACAGGCATCTGGAAGGACATGGGACGCGGGCCTCCGGGCGGGGTTCAGTCAGCATATAGGTGGTCACGCAGGGCCGCTCAACGGGTGCAGATCTCACGCGGTCCTTCATAGGGCTGGAAGGTGCAGTCCTCGGCTCGGAAGGAGCGATAGGCCATGGCGCAGCGGCGGATGTTGCACTGCGCCACCTGCGGCTGGACCTGCGCCTGCGCCACCGGCTGGGCCTGCTCCGCCACGGCCTGCCCTTGGTTCAGCGCCGTGGCCATGACGTCGCGAAAGATCTCGGCCGGTAGCCCCCCGCCCGTGACGCGGTTCATGGGCGAGTTGTCGTCGTTCCCGACCCAAACACCGATGACGACCCCGCGACCCATGGCCATGCCGATGAACCACGCGTCCCGGCTGTCCTGGCTCGTCCCGGTCTTGCCCACAATGTCCACGCCGGGGATCGCCGCGGCGCGCCCAGTGCCCTGCTCGACCACTGACCGCAGCAGGTCGATCATCGGCTCCCGCGTCCGGGCGAGGCGCGTCTGATCGCTCTCGGCCCCGGCGGTCACGCTCATGGCGGCGCCGTCCTCTCCGAACCGCAGCGCCTCGATCCCCGTGGCCTTGACCGGGGCGCGACCATTAAGAAGCGCCGCATAGGCCTCCGTCATGTCGAGAAGCGTCACCTCCGACGTGCCTAGGGCCAGCGATGGCGTACGCTTCAGCTCGGCCTCGATGCCGAACCGTCGCGCGACATCGATGATGTCGTCGACCCCCAGCTCCTGCGCGAGCCGCACGGTCGCGAGGTTGTAGGACTCCGCGAAGGCCTGCCGCAGCGTGACGGTCCCATGGCTCTGCTCGTCGAAGTTCCGAGGCGCCCAGTCCCCGATCTCCAGGGGCGCGTCCGAGACGGTGCTCTCGGGCGTGGCGCCCCGCACCAGCGCGGTCAAGTAGACGAAGAACTTGAAGGTCGATCCAGGCTGGCGCATGGCTTCGGTCGCGCGGTTGAACTGGCTGTCGGCGTAGGACAGCCCGCCGACCATCGCCCGCACCCGCCCGTTGGAGCCCATGACCACCACGGCCGCCTGGCTCGCCCCTGCCTCCGGGCCCCGCGCGGCCATGGCCTGCTGCACGATCTGCTCCACCCGCGCCTGCAACCGGGGGTCGAGCGACGCCCGCGCCGTGATCGCCTCCGAACTCGCGCCGTCCAGCCCCTCGACCTCCTCCAGCACCCAGTCGGCGAAGTAGCTCCCCGCGCGGGTCGGCGGCGGCTCGGGCGCTAGAACCGCAAGCTGCCCCAGCGCCTGGTCACGCGCGGCCTCCTCGATCCGGCCCTGGTCGGCCATGAGGCTCAGCACCAGCGCCCCCCGGTTCTGGGTCGCTCCCAGGTCGGAGATCGGGTTCACCTGCGACGGAAGCTGGATAGACGCCGCCAGCATCGCGGCCTCTGGCAGGGTCAGCTCGCTCACGTCCTTGCCGAAATAGGTCTCGGCCGCCGCGGGCATCCCATAGGCGCCCGAGCCGAGGTAGACCGAGTTCAGATACAGCTCCAGGATCCGGTCCTTGCCCAGCTGCCGCTCCAGCGTCGTGGCGAGCACCGCCTCCTGCATCTTGCGCGAGATTGTCCGTTCGGGTTCGAGGTACAGGATCTTCACGAGCTGCTGGGTGAGGGTGGAGCCTCCCTCCACCACGCCGCCCGCGCTTACGTTGCGCACCATGGCCCGCGCGATGCCCCGGAAATCCACGCCCGAATGCTCGCGGAAGCGGCGGTCCTCAATGGCCATGACGGCCTGCGCCAGATGGGGCGGAAACTCGTCCAGGCCCACATAA
>CADCUU010000162.1 GCA_902805995.1 uncultured Rubellimicrobium sp. | reverse complement strand
CCAACGCCCCGCATCTCGACTTCGCGGGCGAGGTTCGCGCGGCCACCGGCTTCCCGACCTTCCACGCCGCCAAGATCTCCGACCTTGCCACCGCGCGGCATGCCATCGCGTCCGGCAAGCTCGACATGGTCGGCATGACGCGGGCGCACATGGCCGACCCGCATATCATGCGGAAGGTGCTGGAAGGGCGCGAGGACGACATCCGGCCCTGCGTGGGCGCGAACTACTGCCTTGACCGCATCTACCAGGGCGGGGCGGCGTTCTGCATCCACAACCCCGCCACGGGGCGCGAGACGACGATGCCCCAGACCATCGCGCCTGCCACGGAGACGCGGCGCATCACGATTGTGGGCGCGGGCCCGGCGGGCCTGGAGGCCGCGCGCGTCGCCGCCGAGCGCGGGCATGCCGTCACCGTCTTCGAGGCCGCGGACCAGCCCGGCGGCCAGATCCGCCTCACCGCGCAGAGCGAGCGGCGGCGCGAGATGATCTCCATCATCGCGTGGCGCATGGCCCAGTGCGAGAAGCTGGGTGTCCAGTTTCACTTCAACACCTTCGCGGACGTGGACACGGTCCTCGCCACCCGGCCCGACGAGGTGATCGTGGCCACCGGCGGCCTGCCCCATACGGAGGTGCTGGAGACGGGCAACGACCTCGTCGTCTCGGCCTGGGACATCCTGGCGGGCGACGTGCGGCCGGGCGCCAACGTGCTGGTTTATGACGACGCGGGCGACCATGCGGGGCTCCAGGCCGCCGACATGATCGCGGCGACCGGAGCCAAGGTGGAGATCGTGACCCCCGACCGCGCCTTCGCGCCCGAGGTCATGGCGATGAACTTGGTGCCCTATATGAGGAGCCTCCAGCGGCGGGACACAACGTTTACGGTGACCTGGCGGCTCCGAGCCGTGCGGCGGCAGGGCAACCAGCTTCTGGCAACGCTGGGGTCCGACTATGGCGACATGACGCGCGAGCGGGTGGTTGATCAGGTGGTCGTCAACCACGGCACCCGACCCTTGGACGAGGTCTACTTCGACCTCAAGGCGCTATCCTCGAACGCGGGCGAGGTGGACTATGAGGCGCTGGCGACCGGCGCGCCCCAGCAGGTCCGCACGAACCCCGACGGACAATTCCGCCTGTTCCGCATCGGCGACGCCGTATCCGCTCGCAACACACATGCCGCCATCTATGACGCGCTGCGGCTGGTAAAGGATCTCTGAGCCAGACCGGGGGCAGCCGCTCCTCGCCCGCCAGGCGAAAGCGCCTGTCCGGGGAGTCGCCCCCGACCGCCAAGGATAATTAGGACCGTCGCGTACGGAACTGGCCATCCTCGTGCGTCGTCAGGCCGCTCCCCTGGACCTCGCGAAGATGACGATGCCGGCGAGCGATACGGCCAGTCCTACCGCCATGGCCCAAGACAGCGGCTCGTCGAACATGAGCCAAGCCCAGACCATCACTACCGGCGGGCTGAGGTAGAGCACCGCCGTCACGCGGGCCGGAGAGGACCTGCGCAGAGCGAGGTAGTAAAGGCCCCAGGCCCCGAAGGTGGCTACGACCACGAGCCACAGGATGCCCCCGATGAAGCCCGCCTCCGGGACTGGCGCGACGCCCCCCTCGGCCCAAGCCGCGACGCCGAGGATCGCGGCGGCCGAAAGGCACTGAAGACAGAGGCTCTGATGCACCGGCAAGGCCCCTGCCGGGCTGCGCTTCTGGAGGAGCGTCGCCAGCGCGAGCGAGAGGGTGCCGAGGACCGGCAGCCCATAAGCCCAAAGCGGCACGTCCCCCAAGGTCAGGGACCATCCAGAGGCGATCAAGACCCCCGCCGACCCGATGAGGGAGCCCAGCCATTGCCGCCCTGTCAGCGCCTGCCCGAGCATCGGCCAAGACAGGAGCGCCACCGCCAGCGGCAGCATGTCGGTGATGAGCGCCACGAGGCCCGTGGGCACCCCCTCTCCGATGGCGAGCGCGAAGCCGGACAGGTAGCCGGCCATGGCCAGCGCCCCGAACAGCATCTGCGGCGGCAAGTTCCGCCGGCGGAGCCTTGGCCCGAATGTCAGTGCAAAGGGCAAGAGCACCAATCCGGAGACAAGACTTCTCCAGAACAGGATCAGGAAGATGGGCGCGTGGTCGCTGGCAAAGCGGATGCCCACGAACCCCGCGCTCCAGCACACGACCAGGGCTGCTTCAACTGCGATGAGGAGCAGGACCCCGAAGAGCCCGCTGCGCGGTGAACCGGGGGCCACGGTCGGGTCGCTCATGGGGTTGGTCTCCTGGAGCATTTAAAGATGGAGTGGAATGCGGAAAAGGCGCCGGGCATGCACCGCAGGTCTGCGGCGGGCCAGTGGCACTGGGTTGAGGATTTTGATCTTGGCATTGAGCAGCCCGTAAAAGTATGTAGACCAGTCTACCTATTTTCTGATCCTGTCAAGTCAGAGCGGCTGTAGCTTCGGTACGATCGTTAGTGCGGTGTCATGGATGCGAGAACCTTCAGACAATCCGGTCGAACCGTGAAGAAGCTCAGACGCGGTGTCGGAGCGAATGTCAGGCTACGCTTCTGCCTGCGAGTCCGACGCGGCCCCAAAGGCTCGGATATGAAAGCAGCACGTACACCAGCTGCCTATCCAACTTTCTGAGAATGGCTTTTCTGCGTCCGTCTGGACGGTAGGCATGCACGCCCAGCGCAGCAGGAGTCTTGTCGCTGCCCCCGACAGCGTTGCCAACGCGGTCGGGTCAGCTAATAAGTACTTGCGATGCTAATTCAGAGTACCCGGCCAGGGACCCCGATGCGACTCGCTTCCTTTACGGATTACGGCCTTCGGATGCTGATGCGCTTGGCCGGTTCGCCCGGTCAGGCCCTCTCAACTGCGGCATTGGCGGAGGAGTTCGGGCTGTCGCGCCATCACCTCGCCAAGATCATGCAGCGCCTCGTTCAAGGCGGCATCGTCACCACGCGGCGCGGCGGTGGCGGGGGGGCGATGCTGGCGCGGGCGCCCGACCAGATCCGCCTAGGCGGGGTCGTGCGCTTGCTCGAGGAAGGGCACGCGCTTGTGGAATGCTTCGTGCCGGCCGGTGGCAACTGCGCCATCACCGGCCAGTGCCGGCTGAAGGGTCGGCTCCGCGCGGCCGAGGCCGCTTTTCTTGCGGAACTGGATCGGACGACGCTGGCCGATGTCGCCGTCGGGGCCCCGCCCTGCCGGAGCCCGGAACCGGCGGAGGTCTAGGAAGGGAGGCTGCAACGCATGAGGACGAGCGGCAACATCGCGATTGGAGGGCTGGCGCTGGGGCTGGTCGTGGCCCTGACGGCCTGGACCGGCCCGGAGGGAACGGCCTCCTGCGGCACAGGCCCCGATGATCCCGGGACGGAGTGCCGGACCCTGAGCGGCCTGGACGCTGCAACACCGCGATCAACCTTGCAGGGTGCGGCTGGAACAACCGGGGTAGGCGCTCCTGAACTGGCGATGGAAGCGGCCTTGGGCGTCGCCCCTATTGGGCTGGAACGCGGGACCGCCGCCGAAAATGCCGCTGCGGCGATAGCCTCTGCCCTGGCCCGCCAGACGGGCAGCGCCGATGCGTCCCGCGAGGCTCAGGCCCGCATGACCCCGGCGGAGCGCGACGCCTTCCGCATGGCGGCGCAGGGCTGCTGGACTTACGATCCGGCCTCTCCGGCGGGCCGAAGCACCGTGACCGTGGGCTTCGACCTCGACCGGGAGGGTCGCGTGGCCGGGGCTGTCGAACTGGTCTGGCACGACGCCCCCACCCCGGACGCGGCCGATGCGGCGTTCGAGGCCGCCCGCCGCGCCATCCTGGGCTGCCAGGCCCACGCCGTCCCGCTGCCCCCGGAGTCGCACGAGCATAGCCGCTACGCCGAGATGACCTTCGAGGCACCGACCCGGGCCATTCGGTAGGACTTCCTGGCTCGCGCGGCGGCGGTCAGCAGGGCCAGCCCCGCAACAAGGAACCGCTTGTCGCTCCATCCGACCGGGCTGGTCATGACGAATCCGAAGCCCGGTTGACCCCTGTCAACGGACCGGCGCCTCGCGGCCTAGCACGGACCCGCACCTATAGCCGCCCCGGGAACCAACAGCTCGCTGCAACGTTTTAGCGCGATTGCAAAGGGGGATGACATGCGGTGGAGCTATGCTGTCCCGGTCTTGTCCTCCTTCGCAGGCGCGGCCCTCGCCATCTGGGCCTATCTCGGGCCGGAGTCGGGCGTGAGCGGCACCGCGGGGGCTCTCCTCGCTCTTCTCGGTGCGACCGCAACGGCCTTGGGCGGCATGATCCTGATTCTGGGACGCCCGCGGCTCTGGCTCCTTGCGCTTGCGGCCTTGGCGGCGATCCTCACGGCGCTGGCGGGCTGGTTCCTGATGCAATGGGCCCTCGCCATCGTCATGGCGGTGGCGTTCGCCGGGCTTCTCCTCGCCCCTGCCCTGCTCCGCGGGAGGGCCTCGGCATGAGGATGGGCCTCATCCTCGCAGGCTTTCTGGCTACCCCGGCCCTCGCGGAGCAGCCAGTCTGGAGCACCTTCAACGGCAATCTTGCCGGGACCAAGTTCGCCGACGCGCCGTCCCTCACCCCCGACAGCGTCCAGCGGCTCGAACGCGCTTGGGAGGTGCGGACGGGCGATGTGGCCGATGGCTCGGGGGAGCTTCCGGCGACGGTCTGGTCCGCGACCCCGATCTACGCGAACGGCACGCTCTACCTCGGCACGCCCTTCTACCGCATCCTCGCGCTCGACCCCGCCACGGGCGAGGAGCGCTGGTCCTATGACACCCAGTCTACGCTGGAGGCGCTGACCCAGCCCGCTCTCAAGAACCGGGGCGTGTCCTACTGGGAGAGCGGGCAGGAGGGCCCCTGCGAGAAGCGCGTCCTGATCGGCACCATGGACGCGCATCTTCACGCCGTGGACGCCGACACGGGCGAGCTTTGCCAGGAGTTCGGCGAAGGCGGGGTGCTGGATATCAACCAGTGGAACGACGTGAACGCCGTCTTCCCCTTCTCGCTCCTCCAGCCGCCTACGGTGGTGGGCGACACGATCCTGTTCGGATGGTCGGGCAAGGACTGGGCCTATTCGGTGACGCCGCCCGGCAACCTGATGGCCGTGGACGCCCGCACGGGCGAGCTTCTGTGGGACACGGGCTTCATCCCCGAGGAACTCATTCCCGTCACCGGCACGGCCAACATCTGGTCCTCCATGTCGGCGGATGCCGAGCTTGGCCTCGTCTATGTGCCCGTCTCCTCGCCCGAGCCGAACTACTGGGGCGGCAACCGGCTCGACGGCGTGCCGCTGGCCACCTCCATCACGGCAGTGGACATCGCGACGGGCGAGATCGCCTGGAGCTTCCAGCATGTCCGCCATGACATCTGGGACTACGACACCCCCTCCGCGCCGACCCTCGTGGATCTGGAGCGCGACGGCGAGGTGGTGCCGGCCCTGGTCCAGACGACCAAGCAGGGTCTCGTCTTCGTCCTCGACCGCCGCACGGGCGAGCCGCTGTTCCCCATCGAGGACCGCCCCGTCCCCGCTAGCGACGCCGAGGGCGAGGTCGCGTCGCCCACCCAGCCCTTCCCGCTAGCCCCGCCGCCCACCGTGGACAACCAGGAGTTTCCCGGCGTCTGGGCCCTGGCCGACGCGCTGTCCTTTGGCCAGTGCTCTCGGGATATGGAGACCTACCGCTACGACGGGCTCTACACGCCGCCTTCGGTCGAGGGGACGCTCATGTGGCCGGGCACGGCCGGGGCGAACAACTGGGGCGGCGGGGCCGTCGATCCGCGCACC